>CAYLZI010000030.1:0-19933 GCA_964388215.1 uncultured Anaerolinea sp. | reverse complement strand
TCCCGGCGACCTGGTGGCTCTTGTCGTACAGGTATTCGAAATCGGGGATGATGTAGTCAACCCCAATCATGTCGTTTTCGGGGAACATCAAACCGGCATCGACCACCAGAATCTGGTCGTCGAACTCGTAGGCCATCATATTTTTGCCCACTTCCCCCAGCCCCCCCAGGGGTATGATTTTAAGTTTTTGATTCATGGTACTGAAAATTTCTCCTGAATTTTTGATTTTTATATCCGCCTGTGGCGGTTAAGTTCGTGGAAAAGACAAAATTCCCCTTTGATGAGGGGTTGGTCAACCACTTCGGCTGGCCTGCAAAGCACTGCCTTGTGGGCAGGTAAAGTCTTATCTAACGATGGCAGTATAGCACAGGCGGGCAATTTGTCAAACGGGAAGCGTGATTTTTTGTTTTTACTCGCGTTTTACCTGCCTTCCCGGTGCTTGCTCACGTCCAAACTTGAACAATTTTGGGCTCTACCGCTTTGGGTAGGATGGAAGGGCAGGGGTGACCTGCCAGCATGAAAAACTTTCAAGAATTCTCTGCGAAATCGTATCGGGTTATGCTGCTCCTGCGGGTTGTTCCCGCCAAAAACGATAGAACCCAGGTTTGGACTTGCAGAAGAAGGATGTATGAGAACTGCGCAGTGGGGTATTGAAAAACAAATTTTTATGCTATACTTTACTTAATTAAGTATTGTTTTGCCGTTTTTAATATACTTGCTGGATAAAGGCCATCTGTTGGGCGCAAAAATGTCCTCCCTACCCTTGGGCGAGGCGGTTCGACGAGTTTTCGCAGCAAAAACGGCGAGCCTTAAGCGCAAATAGCCAAATCTATTCGGCGAGGGGTAAGATTTCATTGGCGGAAGGAGGTGATTCTCTGGCGAAGTTTTTCCTAGGGAGAGATTGCTTGTCATAAGTCCTATCCATAAATGTAACCCTAAAGGAGCGAGAAATGAAAAGAAAAGCACTAACTCTAATCAGCCTGCTGCTGATTGTCGCTTTTGCCCTGGCTGCCTGCGGTACCCCGGTAACCCAGGCTCCGTCTGAACCGGCCAAGCCCGCTGCACCAGAAAAACCTGCCGAGCCGGCCAAACCCGCTGAACCGGCTGTTGCTAAGGACTTTGTCACCTGGTATCAGTATGACGAAAAAAATGAAGACCCGGCCAGCGATGAACGCGTGGGCAATGCTTACCTGAAGAAGACTATCCCCGAATTCAACGCTGATTTCGCCGGAAAATGGAACTGGGTTAACCAGCATAAAGCCTGGGACAAAATGAGAAGCGAAATTGTGGCGGCTGTCATTGCTGGCGCGGACGTGCCAGACTTGTTTGAAGGCAGTTCCAGCGACATGGTGACTTACTACAAAAATGGCACCATGCAAGACCTGAGTGCCTGGGCAAAACAGCAGCCCTGGTACGAGGACCTCGACCCCGGCGCCAAAGCGGCCTGCACCGCCCCTGATGGCAGCCTGATTTGTATTCCGATGGTTGCCCGCCCGCACCTGACCTATGTTTGGGCAGCTCACTGGCCAAATGGCTACCCCACCACCCCCGAAAAATTCCTTGAAGAAGCCGAGCGACTGAAGGGCCAGGGCATCTATGCCTGGTCGTATTTTGGCTCAACCGCTTTCGGCGGTAACTCTGCTACCCGCATGTACTGGGCTCTGATTTCATCTTTTGGCGGCAGTTACGATGATGGCAAGGGCAACATGCTGCTCAACACTCCCGAAAACGTGGCCGCGCTTGAATTCTTGCGCAAAACAGTCGAATTGGGCTACAATCCCGAAACTGTTTGGGCAGGTGGCTTCGTAGAAGAAGATTCCTTCAAAGACGCATCTGCGGCAGCCTTCCCAACTGGTTTGTTCGGTTATCGCTATATCAATCCGCTGACTGCTCCTGATGGCACCAAGTTCGAAAAGGGCAACGAGCAGGATATGCTCGACGCGATTGCTGCTGGCAAGGTCGTTTTGCGCCCCATGTTTGCTCCGGCAGGAAAGACTCCTGGCTGCAACAATGTGCTGGTGACCTTCCACGTTCCGGTTGGCGCAAAGAACCCAGAAGCCGCTTACGATTACATCAACTGGCTCTTTAGCGACCAGGCTCGCTACGCCGAGTATGTGATTGGCCCAGGCGCTGGCTTCCCAACCCTGAAATCTGAGCAAAATGCGCCTGAATTTAAGGACAATTCTTTCTATCAGCAGGCCTCCATTGCACTCAACGCCAGCGTTTGCCGTCCGCACACAGGCAGCCTCGATCGCCCGGCGGAAGCCGATGAACTGATTGCCAACGTCATCTACCGCCTGGTGAAGGAAAATCCCAGCCTGGATATCGCCACTGAATTGAAGAAAACTCAAGACGAGTACAACGCCGGTAACTAACTTGCGTAATGCCTCGCAGGGTAAATAAGCAGGGCAAAGGGGCGGAAGGAAGCCTCAGCACTTCTTTCCGCCCCGCGTTTATAAGGAACGTTTTTATGCAAAAGACATCCTTTGCACAGTCGTTAAAACTGAGATTTGGGAAATCCTTGCCATTTTGGTTGATTTTGCCGACCGTCTTGGTAATTTTGGTTGTGCAAGTTTACCCTGCTCTTTATACTGCCTGGCTTAGTTTCCAGGAACGAACCCCGCGAGGCTGGAATTATGTGGGAACGCAAAATTTTGAGCGTTTATATGGCGCTGGTATTTTTGCTGAGAGCATCGGGCATACAATCATCTTTTTGGTTGGTTATACCCTGCTGACTCTTACACTTGGCTTTATGATTGCCTTGTTACTGAAAGAGCATGTTGGTTGGACGGGGTTTTACATTACCCTGCTTTTTATTCCCTGGATTATTGCAGATATTATTGCAGGTCTTGTCTTTCGCTTGCTGGTTGTTCCACAATACGGCTTATTTACGGGGTTTTTGGAAAACCCACAGTTGTTTCCGCCTGGCGGCATTTCAGTGCTGACAGATAATCGTCCTACACCCTGGTTTGGCGATTTTCCATTTCCCCCATCCCCCGCGCTTATTTTTCTTGTTTTCGCTTCTGCCTGGCGGGCGCTGCCTTTTGTCACCCTGCTCATCCTGGCCGCTTTGCAGACGGTTCCATCAGAAGTGCTTGAAAGCGCGCGCATCGATGGCGCGAATGGTTTCCAAATTACCCATCACATTACCATTCCTCTCATCCTTCCGGCAATGGTGGTTGCCTTATTTAACCTCATGCTAGGCGGCATGAACGGGGTTGGCATGGTGTTCAGCCTGACAGGAGGCGGGCCAGGCACGACCACATACCTGCTCAGCTATTTTCTGTATGTGCTTGGCTGGCAGCAACTCCATTTCGGACGCGCTGCTGCGCTTGCGGTTTTAATTACAATTGTCAACTGGATATTGATTTATTTTGTGCTTCGGATGACTCGGGTCAGCGAGAGGAGCCGATAACATGAAAGAGAAATTCGAAAACAAGGCCCTGGAAAGTGCTGCCTGGACGGAACACGACAAACGATTTTCTCGCCGAAACTTGATAAGTTGGATGATTACGCTGGCCCTGATGTTTGTATCGGTTGCCGCAATGATTCCAATTGCCACCACTGTCCTCATCTCTTTCAAAATGCAGCAAGACATCACCCGCAGCCCACCCACCCTTTTCCCTTGCGATACGCCAGAAAAGTCCTTTGACTGGGGCGCCTGCCGTTGGGCAACGGAAGGCTATCAGCGCGTCTTTGCGCCGCGCCCCTCTGAGACATCCCTGCTGGGCTACGAATTAACCGGCAACATGCTCCGAATTTACATCCCCAACTCATTGATGTATGCCCTGTTTGCATCGATGGTTGTCACCGTCCTGGCGAGTTTTTCAGCCTATGCCTTCTCGCGTTATCACTTTCGCGGGCATAACTTCCTGTTGGTCTCCATTTTCGCTGTTACCGGGGTTCCCTTACTGACGAATATGCTGGCCTTGTATCAGATGTCTATCAATTTGCGCCGCTCCTGGAACGAATTTATTGCCAACGTCTCCTTTATCTCCCTGCCAACCTACGATGACCGAATCTTCCTGATTTTCGTTTATATCGGCTTTTTCCTGCCTATCAGCGTGTGGATTACCAAAGGCTTTTTCGATGCCATCCCCCGCGAGTTGGAAGAATCGGCGATGGTGGAGGGCTGCACACCGCTGGGCGCGCTCTTCCGCATCACTATGCCCCTGGCCATGCCCGGCCTGACCGCCGTTTTCCTGCTGACCTTCGTCAACGTCTGGAATGAATTCATCGTCGCCTACCTGTTGATTAATAAAAACGAGCACAAACCGGCCATGTTTGGCCTGTATGACTTCCTCAGCCAGAACATCATCAATTTGCAGGTGCTGGCTGCGGCCTGTATCATCATTGCTTTGCCGATGGTCATCCTGTTTCTGTTCACGCGGCGTACCTTCTTCAAAGCCATGGCGGAGGGCGCTGTTAAGGGATAAAACCATCCATGACATCACAAATGCCGTCACCCGGTTTTGACACGCTGTATTTGGTTGCAAGAGGCGCCCATGGCTCGGCAGGTGACGGTATTTTTGTTTTAAGCGGCGACGCATCTGCCGGGAATATCGTCTCCCTGACTCTCGCGCCCGGTGTTAACTTTCCGCAACGCTCAAAACAATGGGGCAGCGGGCAGGGTTTTTGTCTCAGCCTGTATCATCTCAACGACCTGCACGGACACCTGGCGCGATTTATCGCTTCAGCAGGGATGCGACAGGCGCAACCGGGCAATTCACAACCCAGTTTCCAGGCTGAAGAAGCGGTCATTTCCCGCATTGCCTGGCAAATTCGAAACCAGCGCAAAGCCCTGGCCAATTCTCGTAACCACGCGCTCTTGTTCTTTTCGGCTGGGGATGATTGCACTGGCTCGATTTTCGACGAGCTGCTGGGCGCAACCCCGGCTGATTTCCAAATGCATGCTGCCTACCGCCTATATTCTGCCCTGGGTATGGATGCAGCCTGTCTGGGAAACCACGAATTTGACTTGGGACTCGACCTGTTGCGCGAGTCCATCCAACGTGACGCCAGATTTCCGCTACTGGCCGCCAACCTTACCTGTCCACCGCTCGAAAACTTTTGCTACCCTGCCGCTATTTTTGTGGTTAAAGGCATTCGCGTTGGGGTGATTGGGCTGGTTACACAGGCCGAACTCAAAATAGGCGACTCTCCTTGCCGGGTCATCGACCCTATTCCCGCCGCAAGGAACCTGGTTGCGCTCATGCGCCCGTACTGCGATGCGCTGATTATTTTGAGTCACCTTGGGTATTGTCTGGCAAACGCACCTATCCCTATGCTCAATGCGGGCGACGTTGAATTAGCAAACAGTCTCCCGCCTGGCAGCATCCATCTCATCATCGGCGGTCATACTCATCACAGCCTGAACCCGCAAGGGTTGAATCCGCAAAACGTCGTTAACGGTATTCCAATTGTTCAAGCGGGTTCAGCCGGGCAGTTTTTGGGGCGCGTAGATTTGAAAATCAGCGCCAAAGATACCGCCGTCCTTCGGGCGCAGTTAATCCCTGTTCACTCTCTGCCTGTTGATGAAGAATTTGACCGCGAATTTGCCCGCCCCGTTATAACGAAAGCGCGCGCCCTGTTCGATGAACCGCTCGGAGCCGCGCTCGATGACCCTGAAATGGGCGAGGACATTCTTACAGTACGCTATGCGGCTGGAGAATTGCCTCTGGAAAATTTTGTGGCTGATGCAATGATTGCGCAATTGGAGAAGGCCGGCCAGCCGGTTCACCTCGCAATGATTGATTCTTCCAGCCTGCAACGCGGCCTGCCGCCCGGCGGACATATCACTTTTGGTGATTGGTTCAACATCATGCCCTATGCCGATAAAATTTGCATATACAGGTTGAGCGGGGCAGAACTGAATGAGTTGCTGCAAGACAACGCAAAGCGGATAGACCGTTTGGGCGAACCTTGCGCAGAGCGGGGGTTCTTGCGCTTTAGCAAACAATTACGCTATGCCGTTCTCATGGGCAAAAATCGCGCCGACGCCCTGGCAGCGGAGATAACTGTAAATGGCAGCCCGCTGGAAAGCCTGGCCGGGTCTCAATTCCTGGTCGCCAGCACCGATTTCGTGCGTGAATACGCATCCGCGTGGGAAAAATCCACTCCCCAACACCAGCCCGGACAGGCGCCAGATTTGAAACACCATCCCCGGCATGATTCTGGCCTGTTTTTGCGGCGCGCGTTGGTAGATTTTATTCGCCAAACAGGCGGCGTAACCCCCGAAGCAGGAGCCGTTTGCGATGGACGGCTTCGCATTTTAGAAGATGGAGAATGATATGTTCAAAGTAACCGACCTGACCCTCGAAGGGTTTACCGGTCACGTTAGCAGCCAAAAGCACGCCATGGCCGGGGCGGTCATTGCCGCCTCTTCCGCCGAAGCGGTTGCCCTGGGGCAGGCTTGCGCCTCGATTTCGCAAGACGCCCCTCGCATCACCGCGCTGGTTGAAGCCCTGAACCAGATTCGCCTGCAAATGCTCACTTTTGTTGACCGTGACGCCAATGCCATCGCCGAACTGGTCGCCATGCGAGCCGCCGGACAGGAATTGCAGGGACGCCAACTCTTATGCGAATTACCGGCAGATTTGTGCCGCGCCTGCATCCAGGCCGCCCAAATTTTGCAAGATTTCCGCCCCCAGGCTGACGAGCGGGTGCGCGATGACCTGGAAATGAGCATCTGCCTGTTCTCTGGCTCTGCCCAGGCCGCCATGCTGCTGCTCGATAGCAACCTGCGCCACTGGCCCGACCTCGCGCCGACTTTTGAGCCAATCTTGTCCGATTTGTTGGCCGGGTTGGAAACCATCCAACCGGTGAAGCGCATCCGGGCTTGATAACGTACCGCAGGCTTCAGCCAGTAAAGACCGCCTAAAGGTGGTGGTACACCTATCAGATTGCGAGGCCAATATGCCATCTATCCTCATCGAAAATGGAAACATCGTCACTGTCAACGACCGGGACGATGTTCACAGCCCCGGCTACGTCTTCATCGAAGACGACCACATCCTGGCCGTTGGCGCGGGGAAGCCGCCTGCCAAATATCAGCGCGCCGATACCGTCATCAACGCCGAACGGATGGCCGTTATGCCGGGCATGGTCAACGCCCATACCCATCTTTTTCAGACCTTCTTGCGTGGCCTGGCCGATGACAAACCCCTGCTCGATTGGCTCAAAGCCGCCATCTGGCCGGTAGCCCAGGAAATGAAAGAAGAAGATGCCTATGTCGCTGCCCAGGTTGGCCTGCTCGAAAACCTGCGCGGCGGGGCCACCTCGGTCATTGACCACCAGTACATCCACGCCGACCCGCGCAACGATGACGGCGTCTGCCGCGCTGCCGACGAGACTGGCATCCGCTTTCTGCTGGCGCGCGGCTGGGCCGATATGAACTATCACCCTTCGCTGATGGAAACGCCGGAAAAAATCATCAGCGAAACTGAACGCCTGCGCGAAGCCTGGCAAATCAGGGGCAATGGGCGCACACGGGTCGAATACGGCCCGCTCATCCCCTGGGGCTGCTCCGATGAACTCATGCAACGCGCCCACGAAATCAGCCAGGGCTGGGGGGCGGGTATGCACATCCACGTCGCCGAAACCCAGATTGAAGTTGAGATGAACCTGGAATCGCGTGGCAGCCGTCACATCGAATGGCTGGCCGAACTGGGTGTGCTTGGGCCTGCGACTCAACTGGTGCATAGCGTTTGGTTAAGCGATGAAGAACTCGAACTGGTTGCCAAACACGGCGCGACGATTGTGCATTGCCCGGTCAGCAACATGTATCTGGCTTCGGGCGTGGCGCGCGTGCCTGAAATGCTCAAAAAGGGCATCCTGGTCGCCCTGGCCAGCGACGGCCCCGGCAGCAACAACAACCAGGATATGTTCGCGGTTATGAAAACGACCGCCCTCATGCACAAAGTCAACACCCTGAATGCAATGGTTTTGCTGCCCGAAGATGTGCTTCGCATGGCCTGTCGCGGCGGGGCGGCGGCCTTTGGCATGTCGGAACAAATTGGCTCGCTGCAACCCGGTAGGAAAGCCGACCTGATTCTGGTCGATTTGGACACCCCGCTGGCTATGCCGGTTCACAAAGTTGCCTCAGCCCTGATTTACAACCTTGGCGCGCGTGATGTCGATACCGTTATTGTTGATGGCCGCGTTCTGATGAGAAACAAGCGCATTCTCGTTATGGACGAAAAAGCCGTGCTGGCCAAGGTCCGCAAGGTTTGCGCTGATTTGTTTGTTCGGGCTGGCGTGAGAGTTGATTAGTATGACGCAAGCCTTTCTCGGTATCGACGTCGGCACCACCTCCACCAAAGCGGTCGTGTTTGACGCTGATGGGCGCGAATTGGCGCGGGCGGCCTCCCAGCCTTATCGCAACAGCACCCCGGCTCCCGGTTGGGCGGAGCAAGACCCCGAAGAAATCTGGGGCGCCCTGCTCGGCGTCATCCGCGAGGCAGTGAAAGGGGTTCGGATTGCGTCTGTTTGCATGGCGGCGCAAAGCGGTTCGCTGGTCATGGTCGATTCTACCGGGCGGCCTGTTTACCCGCTCGTCACCTGGCTGGATGGTCGCGCCGAAGAAATCGTCCGCGCCTGGCGCGAACAAAATCACCAGGACTGGGTCAAGCCGCTCAGCGGCTGGTCGCTCTACCCTAGCCTGTGCCTGCCGACCATTGCCTGGTTCAGGCAGAACAACCCGCAAGTCTTCGCCGCCGCCGATAAAGTCCTCTCGCTGAACGATTTTCTTGCTTCTCGGCTGACCGGCGAACGGGTCACTAACCCCTCCAACGCGGGTGGAATGCAACTGGTGGACATCCGCAGCGGGCAGTGGAGCAGCGACCTGCGCGGGCTGGCCGGAATCCGCGTTGAAAATCTCTCCCGCATCCAGCCGACTGGCGCGTCGATTGGCGCAATCTTACCCGAAGTCTGCGCCCAAACCGGGCTGACACCGGGCGCGCTGCTGGTCAACGGCGGCCACGACCAGGGCTGCACCGCGCTCGGCCTGGGCATCGTCGAACCCGGAAAAACCCTGTTAGCCTGCGGCACGGCCTGGGTCTTTACCAGTGTCTTGAATGCGCCGGAGATGGAGTCCCTGCCGCCGGGCCTCGACCTGAACTTCCACGCCGCGCCCGAACGCTGGACGCTCTCCCAATCTCTAGGCGGGCTGGGCGCATCTTTCGAGTGGTGGATGAACACTGCCTATCGGTCCGAGTCTCGCGCTGCGATGTTCGCGGCCCTCGACGCCGAACTTTCCCAGACCCGCCCGGACGGGGAACTGTTCTTCCAGCCCTTGACAGGCGGCCACGATGACCCGTCCACCACCCGGCGCGGCGGATTTACCGGCCTGCAACTCGGCCACTCCCGCGCCGACATGGCCCGTGCCGTGATGGAAAGCGCCGCCTTTGAACTGCGCTGGGCGCTCGACCCGATTTTGGCAGCGGGATTGTCCATCGAACGCCTGTGGATGGTTGGTGGCGCGGCGCGCAGCCCGCTCTGGCCTTCGATTTTGGCCGACGTGACTGGCATCCCCATCCGTCTGCCCGATTATGACAACTGGCCGGCCCTGGGCGCGGCGCTGCTGGCCGGACACGGCATCGGCGCGTTCGCTTCGCTCGAAGACGGCCTGGCGCGATTCCAAAAACCGCATCAGGAAGTCGAGCCACAGGCTGACATGCAGGAAATCTATCAGAATGTTTTCGAGAAGTATCGAGATTCGATAATTCGATAATTCGATATTCGAACTTCGAGTACTCGAATATCGAGTATCGTCCCCCAAATATCGCAAACCCACAGGAGCCTTAATCTATGCAAAAACCAATCATCGCCATCACCATCGGCAAGACCCATTACCCCAGAATGTTCAGCCAGCAGGCCTGGGATGCGCTCGAAGCGTTTGCAATGGTCGTTCATCACCCTGGCGATGAACCCGCGCAAAAGGATGAACTCATCGAAGTCCTGCGCGAAGCCGACGCCTGCATCACCAGCTGGGGCGTTGCCTGCCTGGACGCCGACGTAGTCGCCGCCGCGCCCAAACTCAAGGCCATGGCCCACATGGGCAGCAGCGTCAAACGATTCGTTTCGGATGTGTTCTGGCAGCGCGGCATCCACCTGACCAGCGCCGGAATCGCCCTCGGGCGCAGCGTTGCTGAAACCACACTGGGGCTGATGATTGTCGGACAGAAACGCATCTGGCAGCTCGGTCAACATGTTCGCCGGGGCGGTTGGCGCGATTCTCCCGATTGGGATAAATGGTACTCGCGCGAACTGTACCGCAAGAACGTCGGAATCATCGGAGCCAGCAATGTTGGGCGCTATGTTATCGAGTTGCTCAAGCCGTTTGGCGCGAACATCCTGCTTTATGACCCCTTTGTCAGTGAGAGCGAAGCCGCTGCATTGGGCGCTGCCAAGGTCGAACTGGATGACTTGCTTGCCAATTCTGAAATTGTCTCTCTGCACGCCCCGGCCAACAAGCACACCCATCACATGCTCAATGCCGAGGGACTGGCGCGCATGAAGGATGACGCCCTGCTCATCAACACTGGGCGCGGCACGCTGATTGACGAAGCCGCTCTGGCCGCCGAACTGCGCAAGGGACGTTTCTTTGCCTTCCTGGACGTCACCGACCCCGAACCGCCCGCCGCCGACAGCCCCCTGCGCTCACTCGAAAATGTTGTCGTCACCCCGCACATCGCCGGCTGCATCGAAAACTGTAACCAGATGGGCGAGTTGTCGGTCGAAGAATTGCGTCGTTTTTTTGCTGGTGAACCCGCTGTTTACCAGATTACCCCTGAAATGTTCGAAAGGATATCCTGATTATGGTAGCGCGCCGTTTGAATCACATCTTTCGCCCAGACGGACGGGCCTTTATCGTCGCTTTTGACCACGGCATGATTGACGGCCCGGCCAAAGGCATGGAACAGCCCGCCAAGACCCTTGAAAAAATTGCCGCAGGCGGGGCAGACGCCATCCTGACCTCCTACGGAACCGCCCTGCGTTTTGCGCGTGAAATTGAACCCCTCGGCCTGATTCTGCGCCTGGACGGCGGCGGGACAAAACTGGGCGTTATGGGACCTGGCTCGCAGTTCTACAGCGTCGAAGACGCTATCCGCCTGGGCGCGGATGCGGTCGCTGTTTCGGCCTTCCCCGGCTCTCCGAAAGAAGAAGAATCACTGCGCATGTTGGCACAGGTTATCGGCGAAGCCCACCGCTGGGGCATCCCCGTCATGGGCGAAATGGTTCCCGGCGGATTCGACAGCCCCGACCACATGCGCACTGCCGAGAGCATCGCCATTGCAGCCCGCATCGGCGCGGAACTTGGCTCGGACTGGGTCAAAATCCCGCACGCCGACGATTTCGAGCAAGTCACCTCCACCTGCTATGTGCCAGCCGTGATTTTGGGCGGCGCGAAAAAGGGCAGTGAGCGTGTCATGTTGGAGAAAATCCGCAGCGCGTTGGATGTCGGCGCGAAGGGCGTCGCCATTGGACGCAACATTTTCCAGGCCGATGACTCGCAAGCCATGACCGCCGCCGTCGCCGCGCTCATCCACGACAATGTCTCGGTGGATGAAGCCATGAAAATTTTGGAAGGCAACTAAAAGGAGCCAACATGAAACGCTTTGAAAACCAGGTAGCAATCATCACTGGCGCGGCCAATGGCATCGGACAGGCCTGCGCCCATCGCTTTGCCCAGGAAGGCGCGAATATCGCCTGCCTCGACATGGCCGACGAGAGGAATGAAGCCGTCGCTGCCGAATGCCGCGCGTTCGGTGTCGAGGCACTGGCCTTTCACTGTGACGTAACCAACGCCGAGAATCTTGCGGCAATTGTCAAGGCCGTCCTGGACAAATGGGGCCGCATCCACATGCTGGTCGCCTCGGCGGGCATCTATACCGGTACGCCGCTGACAGATGTTCCACTCAAACAGTGGCAGCGCACTATCGACATCAACCTGACCGGTACTTTCCTCTCGAACCAGGCCGTTGCGCCGGTTATGATGGCCCAGAAATCGGGCAGTATCATCAACATCTCCTCGATGGCCGGTAAAACCAGTTGGCCCGCTTCCGCCGAATACTCGGCCTCCAAGAGCGGCGTCATTGGCCTGACTCGCTCGGTGGCAATGGAACTGGCTTCCTATGGCGCAACTGTCAACGCCGTCTGCCCCGGCAATACCCTGACCGATATGGTGCGCGGAGTCGCCGCCAAAGTCGGCGCGCTGGATGGCATGAGCGGCGAAGATTGGCTCAAAATGCGCGCCAACGACTGCCCGATGAAGCGACTCGCCGAACCCTGGGAAATCGCCGGGGTGGTGGCCTTCCTCGCTTCGCAAGATTCCCGCTACTTGACCGGTCAGGCGATTGAGGTCGATGGCGGGTTGATTATGTCGTAAAAATCGACCCGCAACCTCCAATACCTTTGCCAATTTTAAGAATTGCATTCTGTGGCGACCAAAATACAGGCAAAAAGTATTCTTATCCGCCAAATATGGCGGGCGGGTTAGCAACACTGCCCCACGAAATCTATCAGATTTTTTTTGCGAAGGTATTGAACCTGGCGAAGTGGTAAAAACATGCGCCGGTGTAGTTATATTTTCTGAACCAAAGATACAGTAACCTATGACATCTACGTTTTACTTCCCGACCAAATTGATTGTCACCAACAACGCTAAAGCCGACCTGGTGGCTGAACTGGCTGGCGCGCCTGGGGATGGTATTTTCGTCCTCAGCGATGCCGGAATCGAAAAAGCGGGACTGCTGGGTTCTTTTGTAGACGCTTTGCAGGCCGCCGGAATTCGGCCTGCGCTATATACCGGCGTTCCCGGTAATCCCAACATCCCAGACGTGCTGGCCGCGTTGGAAGCCGCACGCGGAAAAACGATAACCCACCTGGTCGCCATCGGCGGCGGCTCGGTGTTGGATTGCGCAAAAGCACTCGGCCTGCTGCTGGCTGACCCTGAACTGGATTACGAGGAAGTTCAATGGCGGCGGCAGGTAATTACCAAAGGCTCGCCGCCGGTCATTGGCATCCCGACCACCGCCGGGACGGGCAGTGAAGTCACCCATGTGGCTGTGATTGGCGATAGCAAGGGCTTCAAGATGGGCGTGCTGCACCCGGCCCTGTTCCTGAAAACCGCCATCCTCGACGGCAGTCTCATGCTCTCCCTGCCGCTCAGTCTGACATCCACTACTGGCATGGACGCTCTGGTACACTCTATCGAGGCCTTTTTCAGCAAAAAAGCCAACGGCATTTCAGACATTTTCGCGCTGGGCGCGCTCCAGGCGATTGCCGAATGGCTGCCGGTTGCCTTCAAGGACGGTAATAGCCTCGAAGCGCGCAACAAAATGGCCCTGGCCGCCGCCTGGGCCGGAATCGCCTTCGACCAGTCCTCGCTCGGCCTGGTGCATGCCCTGGCCGGGCCGCTGTGCGGGACCTATCATCTCCATCACGGCTTGGGCGTCGCCACCCTGCTGCCTGCGGTGATGGATTTCAACACCCCCGCCATCCCACCCGACCGCTGGGACGCGCTCAAAAAGGCCTTGAATTTACCCGCCCAGGCCAGCCCAGAAGAACTCGGCGATTGGGCCAGGGGCTTCCTGTCCGCGCTCAATCTACCGACCCGATTGTCCGATGTTGGATTGCGGGCGGCAGATATCCCAGTCATTGCCGAAAAAGCGACTAAAATGGCGATGATTGGTTTCAACATCCGCGCCGCCAGCATGGAAGATTGCCAGAGCATTTTGGAGGCAGGTTTATGAACATCTTAATCGTCAACCTGACCACCGGCGAAACGCGCTCTCGCCCAGCGACCGACCTGTTGGCAGGCGGCCGGCTGCTGACAGGCCAACTGGTTAGCGAATTTGTCCTACCGCAGAGCGACCCGCTCGGCCCAGAGAATGCCCTGGTGCTGGCCGCCGGCCCCCTGGCGAATATCCGCGTCTCGACCGGTTCACGCCTTTCGGTCGGCTGCAAAAGCCCGCTGACGGGCGGAATCAAGGAATCCAACGCTGGCGGCATGGCCGGGGATTCGCTCACCGGGTTAGGATACCAGGCCATCATCTTCCTCGGCGCCCTGCCTGCCAGACGAACGGCTGTCTTCGTGTTAGACCAGGCTGGTCACCACCTGGATTTTGACTCTGCCGCTGCCTGTCGGGGCAAAGGCAACGCAGAAACAGCCGCTTATTTGCTGAATCGCTATGGACAGGATTTCTGCGCCCTAACCATCGGCCAGGCCGGAGAGCAGTTGATGACCGCCTCCGGAATCGCCGTTACTGACGCGGAGGGCAATCCCTACCGCCTGGCGGCGCGCGGCGGGGTCGGGGCTGTGATGGGGTCGAAGGGGCTGAAGGCTGTCCTGCTGGCGCGTCTCGACAATTCTGGCAAATCGCTGGAGCGGGATAAACGCGCCAGTGTGACCTCCTTCAACAAACATGTTGCCACCAGCGAACGGGTGCAGGTGCTGCGTCAGTACGGCACGGCTTCAACTGTCATGCCGGTTCAATCTCTCGGCGGCCTGCCGGTGCGCAATTTCAGCAAAGGCCAACTCCCCGACGCCGACCCCATCAGCGGCGAGACCATGCGCGACCTGATTGCGGGGCGCGGAGGAAAAGGACTGCCCACCCACGCCTGCATGAGCGGTTGCGTCATCCAATGCTCGAATGCTTTTCCCGACGAAAACGGCAACCTGCTGGCTGCCCCGCTTGAATTCGAGACGATTGGCCTGTGCGGCTCGAACCTGGAACTGACCTCGCTCGACGACATTGCCAGAATCAACCGTCTGTGCAACGACTACGGGCTGGACACCATCGAGGTCGGCGCGGCCCTGGGCGTGATGATGGAATCTGCTACCCTGGAGACCCTGCCGCCAGATATCAACCGCGATGACCTGCCCCGTTTCGGTGATGGCGCGAGCGCCCTGCGTGTGCTGGAACAAGTCCCGCAGGCCACCCGGTTAGGACGCCTGCTCGGCGGCGGCGCGCGGGCGGCGGGCAAGGCCCTGGGCGTCCGGCGCATTCCAACCGTCAAGGGGCAGGCCATTAGCGCCTACGACCCGCGCGTTGTCAAAGGCACGGCCGTCACATATGCCACCTCCCCGCAAGGCGCCGACCATACCGCCGGGCTGACGGTCTTCTTCCCGGTTGACCACCGCGACCCGAAACTTGCCGTCTCGCTTTCGCGCAAGGCTCAAGTTCAACGCGCCGCCTATGACGCCCTGGGGCTGTGCGCCTTCAACGCCAGCGCCACCGGCCAACGCCCCGACATCATCATCAACATGCTTTCCGCTGTCCATAATGTAGAACTGCCAGCAGACTGGATGGATAGCCTCGGCCTGAAAGTCATCCAACTGGAGCGCGCTTTCAACCGCGCCGCCGGCCTGACCGCGCAAGACGACCGCCTGCCAGACTTCTTCAAAAACGAAGCCCTGACCGAGCCAGTCGAAACCGTCTTCGACGTGCCAGACGCGGAACTGGACGCAATTTGGGATTGATGAAAGGATACGACGTTATCATCATCGGCGCAGGCTTCCTCGGCCTGTCCAGCGCTTACGCCCTCTCCCGTCAGGGCGCGCACGTGCTGCTGCTGGAAGCCAACGAAATCGGCAGCGGGACATCCGCTTCCTGTTCGGGCCGCGCCCAGGTCTGCGAGGGCGGCCTCGACCCGCTCAACATCCGCCTGATACTCGAAGGATTCGAGAAGCACCAAAGCCTGGAAGAAGAACTCGGCTATCGCTATGACTGGCGCGCGACCGGCCTGTTCCTCATCATCCGCGCCCAAACCTCGCGCCAGACCTGGCTCGAACGGGCCGAGACGCTGACCGCGAACGGAATCCCAACCGAAGTGGTTGACCGTGAGACCCTGCAAAAAGCCGAGCCGAATATGGATACCACCGGGCTGCTGGGCGCGGTCTATACCCGCGAAGGAATGCTCAACCCGCTCAAGTTTTCGCTGGCCTATGCCGCCGCAGCGCGACGGCAAGGCGCGGTTATTCGCGGCAATTCGCCAGTGGTCGGCTTTGAACGCCAGGGTAGCCGCATTACGGCTGTCCGCGCCCGAAATGAGACGATTTCCTGCGGCAACGTGGTCGCAATGACCGGCGCGTGGCTGGCCGAGACGGTCAAAATGGCAGGTATTGACGATTTGCCGGTGCATTTCACCCATGCCGAGGCGATGGTCACCGAACGAATCCCGCCCATGATTTTCCACAATGTTGAAATCTCGGACTTTTACGATACCATTCACGGCAAGCAGCGTGCCGTTGCCATCGGCGTTCACCCGGAGCTGGACGGCTCGGTGAATGTCAGCGAATCCGTCACCCAGACGCATTTCCGCAAGAAAAACGTCAGCGCCTGGGGCGTGACCGCCCTCTCGAAAACGCTCATTGACCTGTATCCGTTCATGGCAAAAGTACGCATCGTTCGCGCCTGGGGCAGACCGACCTCCTTTACCCCCGACGAAGAGCCGCTCATCGGCTTCCTGCCGCAAATGGACAACCTGTTTGTTGCCGGAAGCCTGGTCGAAACAATCACGGCGGTCCCTGTCATCAGCGAATGGATTGCGGCGATGCTATTAGGAAAAGAATTGCCGCATTCACTGGAGCAATTTTCGCCAGCCAGGTTTTTTGAAAAGAGATGAAACACAATCCCGCCAAAAACGCGGCACAAGCGGGCAGGAAGGGCGCAAAGTCTCTTGAAGGTCTTCCTTCGTGTCCGTTGTGTCCTTTGTGTTTAGGTTTTTAGTTTTTCTCCAAGCCAGGAAGTTGATATGCGCCGAATCGACAAACCCAGCAAACTCTTCCCCAAAATTGTGCGCGGCAGGAGAATCTCGCTTCGCGTGGACGGTCAGGATATCGAAGCCTTTGAAGGTGAGAGCGTAGCCAGCGCGCTGCTGTCTGCCGGAATCATGACCCTGCGCCTGAGCCACGCGCGCGAAACGCCGCGCGGCTTGTACTGTGGCATGGGCGTGTGCTACGAGTGCCTGGTGACCATTGACGGCCTCCACGCCCAGCGCGCCTGCGTCATCCCTGCGGTAGGTGGCATGGTCATCGAAACCTGCAAAGAGGTGGAACTATGAAACCAGAAACCTGCGAACTGGCGGTCATCGGCGCAGGGCCAGCCGGATTGGGCGCGGCTATCGCTGCAGGGGAGCATGGCGTAAAAACCATCCTCATCGACAGTTTCACACAGCCTGGCGGTCAATATTTCATGCAGCCTCCCGCCGCTTTTTCGCCCCAAAAAGGTACGGGCATGGAGGAAAAGGGCAAAACTTACATCGAAAAACTGGCGGGGCTGCCGGTCAAAACCATGACCAAAACGCTGGTCTGGGGAATTTTTGAAGAAGAAGGAGAGTTTCCCTGGCGGGTCGCGTTCTATGGGTCAGATGCTCCCCATTATCTGCTTGCCAAAAACATCATTCTGTCCAACGGTGCGTATGATACCCCGGTCGCCTTCCCCGGTTGGACGTTGCCCGGTGTGATGACCTGCGGCGCAGCCCTGACACTGCTCAAAACCTACCGCCTCGCGCCGGGGACAAAGGCCCTGGTGACCGGAACTGGGCCGCTGCTGCTCTCGGTTGCCGCTCATCTCATCGAGGCCGGCACCGCAGTGACGGCGATTTGCGAGGCCAACCGTCTTTTACCAAAAGGATTTCTTCACCTGTCGGCCATGTTGGGACATTTGAATCGCGTCTGGGAGGGAATCCAGTACGCCAGCCGGGTTTTCTCCGCTGGAACGCCCTACAAGACCGGCTGGAGCATTCTCTCGGCCAATGGGCAGGCGCGGGTCGAGCAGGCCGTCATCGCCAAACTCGACCACGGCGGGCGACCCATTCCTGGCAAGACCCAAACCCTCGAGGTGGATTTGGTCGTCAGCGGCTACAATCTGACGCCTAACACCGGCCTGGCGCGCATGGTCGATTGCCAACTGGAGCATCGCCCCGAAAAGGGGGGCTGGATTCCGGTTCTAGATGAGGACATGCGCGCCTCAAAACCGGGCATCTACGTCGTCGGGGATGGCGCGGGGATTGGCGGCGCGGACAATGCCCTTTTGGAGGGACAAATCGCAGGCGTCAGCGTCGCCCGCGAAACGGGACATCTCCCACCCGAAAACGCGGAAAAAATACGCCGAGCCTTAAATCACAAACGTCAGAATCAACTTCGCTTTGGCAGGCTGTACGGCGGCCTGTTCATGCCGCCGCGCGGCCTGGCTGCGCTGGCTGATAATGAGACTGTGTTGTGCCGCTGCGAGGATGTCACGCTGGGGCAGGTCAAAGAAGCGGTGCAGATGGGCGCGGCCACGCTTAAAGAAGTCAAGATGGCCACGCGCTGTGGGATGGGTAACTGCCAGGGACGCATTTGCGAACGCCCGGTTAGCGCGGCGATTGCCGATGCTTTGTCTTGCGAACCAGCGCATGATGAAGGTCTCGGGCATTACGCGATTCGCCCGCCGCTGCACCCGCTTCCGGCCCAATTTTTGTCGGAAGCCCAATCGGATGATTTGTAAGCCATCAAATTCTGTCGGGGGATTGACCACCGGAGAGTTTTAATAAAGGGACGATTGCCAATCGGGCAAACTATGTTTTTTCCGCCAAGAAAGAACAGGAGCGAACCCATGAGTGACAATCGTCGTGTATATCTTGCCATTCCTACGCAATTGCGGCAACTTATCCGAAGGATGCCAAAGGTCGAGTCATCCAACACCTCAATACGATGGCTGGTCTGGTTATTGGGATTGTGCAGGGCAAGAGTTGCCAGCTTCCAACGATTGCTCGGAAAGTTCCGACGCTGTCCAAGCCGGAAAGCCGCGCCAAACAATATAGTCGCTGGAGGCAAAACGAACGGATAGACCAATTGGCCTTGCTCAAGCAATTGCAGGCCGTTTTGCCTGAGAATTGCTCCTGTATCTTGCTGGGCGATGCTGAATTTGACGGGATTGGTTTGCTGGCTGCTTTGCAAGACTCGCCTTGGCGGTATGTTTGTCGCACGGCAAAGAATACACAGGTATTTGAAGGTGGAATGCAATTCGCCTTATCTGATTTGCCCGTTCAACCCGATGACCAAATCGTCGTCCCCGATGTCCTGTTCACGCTCGAAGGCTATGCCCCAGTCACCGTCATGGCCGTTTGCGACAAAGGCTGCCCGGAACCTATTTATCTTGTCACCAACTTTGACTTGCCTGATGAGGCCCGGCACTGCTACAAAGAACGCTTCCAAATCGAAACTTTCTTCGGCGGCCATAATCCCCAAGCGATTGACAAGATTGATGGCCGCCGCTTGTCTGGCGTACCTGTGGCCCGTCTACCTCGGCATTCCTGCCATGCGAACCAATTATGACAGACTCATTCACCGTACAGACCGTTCGGACTGGAGCATTTTTCGCATGGGCTTGGCGTTTCTCGCCTATTGCCTCAACCTAAATTTGCACTTGCCCGTCTCTTTTTCCTTGTTCAACATTAAAAATGTCCGGTGATGAATCTTTTCTCAAAATCCAAACGGATTGTGGTATTATCTCACGTTTGGCGCAAGCTAATAAATTATTTTCTGGAGAGTGTATGTGGACGATTAAGAACAAATACGTTGTGTTAGTGGGCGCTTTGCTGGCCCAAGTAACTATTGCCGGTTTATATGCCTGGAGTATATTTGGCAGAGCCCTTGAAGAGGAAAGGGGATGGGGAGCCAATGAGATGTTGTTTCCTTACTCGTTGGCCCAGTTTGTTTTTGCCTTCAGCACCTTGTTTTCTGGTTGGTTGGTTGACCGAAAGGGCCCGCGAATTGCTCTTGTGATTGGCGGCTTGTTGTATGGCAGTGGGTTAATTTTGTCTTCATTCGTTACGTCTCCAGGTCAATTGTACATAACCTATGGCGTGCTAACTGGGGTAGGGGTTGGGTTTGTTTATGTTTGCCCCCTGGCGACGTTAATCAAGTGGTTCCCCAATAACCGGG
>CAYLZI010000029.1:0-20943 GCA_964388215.1 uncultured Anaerolinea sp. | reverse complement strand
GGAACTCGACATCCGCATCGAAAAGTCTTACCTGGTGATTAACCGCGTGAATGGGACTTTGCCACCCGAAACCGGGGCGTTTGCCGAGAAATTGGGCATTCCCCTGCTCGGAACGATTGCCAGCGATGTTGAACTTTCTAATTTCGATGCCACCGGCAAGCCGCTCGTTGATTTACCGGACGAGTCACCCGTCTATCAGTCGGTGGCGGGGATGATGCGGAAAATACTTTCCAATGGATAATAAGAAAATCGCCGGGGCAATTCCCGGCGATTTTTATTGGCTGTATCAGCCCCCGTTGACCGCCGAAAAGACCCGCGCCTGGTCGCTGTCGGAGACAATCGCCGACTCGACCTCGACCAGTTCGCCGTTGACTGCCGCCAGCGCCACCTCGGCCAGGGGAATGCCGACCCGCGCCAAAATCTCCCTGAGCGGGGTAGGGCCGTCCAGGGAGATTTCGAGCGCGTGTTTGCGGCCCGGCATATAAAAGGTGACGTGTCCGCCAGCGTACAATTTCATGATAATTGGTGATTGGTAATTGGGTAAGTGGTAATTCGTAAAATTCACTGCTCACTGACTACTGTCCCAACCGCCCATTCCAGCCCCAGCGCGCGCAGTTTTTCGGGGGTGGGGATGCCGGTTTGTTTATCCCAGCCCTTTTTCTCGTACAGGATGCTCAACGATTGCTCGAACTCCTCGCGCGGCATGGCCTGTCCCTGTAACGCGCCGTTTTCCAGGCCGGTGAACAGGCGTTCGGGCAGGGTGTCATCTTTGCGCGTGAAGCCCTCGCGGGCGTTGAACAGCCGCGCCAGGTTGGTGGCGCGTTCGCCAATCGTCAGGGCTTCGTCCATCGAGATGTTCCAGCCGGTGGCGGCGTTGATGGATTGTAGCACGTCTTCAGGCGGGATGAAGGAGCGCGGGGCCGGGCCAAAGAAACAGAATCCGGTCACTTTTTCGAGGCTGCCCCATTTTTCCAAAATATAAAACAGTTCCATCTTCTCTTCGCCCAAACTGCGCGGCGGCAGGGCTTTGGTGATGCCCAGCGGCGCGGCGGCCTTGAGTTGGATGGCTTCGGGCTTGGAAAAAGCCGGGTCGTGCGCCACAACGAGATGGTCTGCGCCGATTTCGGAGATGGCGTAGCCCATGCCGACGTTGTATTTGCCGCGCGGCTCGTGCATGGCGAGTTCCTGCCCCTTGACCTGGATGGCAAAGAAGCGCGCATCGCCGCCAATTTTTTCGGCGGCGCGTTTGCTGCCCTCGGCCAGCAGGTCGCCAATCCCTTCGCGGCGGGCAATCAGGTCAATCATTTTGAGCATGGCATCGGCATTCCCGAAGCGCAAATCGATGCCGCCAGTGTCTTCGAGCGTCAACAGGCCATGTTCGAAGCATTCCATCGCAAACGAAATCGTCATGCCGCAAGAGATGGTATCCATCATGTAGGCGTTGCACAATTCACCGGCTTTGGCAATCGCTTGCAGGTCGTTCACGCCGCAGTTCGGGCCAAACGCGCCGACGGTCTCGTATTCCGGGCCGCCGTAGGGTGATTCCTTGCCGTCAATCGCCACCTCGCGTTTACAGCGCACTGCGCAGGCGTAGCAGGTGCGCCGGGCGGTGAGCAGGTTTTTCTCGTAGACTTCCCACTTGACCTCGTCGACGCCCTCGAACGCGCCCTGGCGAAAGTTGCGGGTCGGCAGGATGCCGCCGGTGTTGAGCGGTTCCACCAGGCCGGGCGTGCCGCGCTCCTGCAAATCCCAACTGAGCGGGTTTTCCTTGACCGTTTTGGCAAGTTTGCCGCCGATGCCCGTCAGCGTTTTGGCGTCGTAGGCCAGGCTTTGATATCGCTGGCTGCCGCGCGCGGCGATAGCGCGCAGGTTTTTGCTGCCCATTACCGCGCCCAGGCCGTTGCGCCCGTTGAAGTGGCGCAGGTCGTTGGTGATGCCCGCAAAACGCACCAGGTTTTCACCCGCCGGGCCAATTTGCAGCACGCGGATTTTGTCGTCGCCCAACTCGGCGCGGATGGATTCCTGCGCCTCGGCAGTCATCCGGCCCCACAGGTGTTCGGCAGGCCGAATTTCGGCCTGGTCGCCGTTGACCCAGAGATAAACCGGCTTGGGCGCTTTGCCCTTGACGACAATTGCCTCCCAACCGGCCATTTTCAGTTCCGGGCCCCAGAACCCGCCCGCTTCCGATTCGCCGTAGCCGTTGGTGAGCGGGGAGCGCGCCGAAACGATGTAGCGCGTGGCGGTGGAGACTGGCGCGCCGGTCAGCAGGCCGTTGGCAAAGACCATCACATTCTCCGGCGAGAACGGGTCGGTGTGGGGCGGCAGTTCGTTGAGCAGGATGTACCCGGCCAGGGCTTTGCCGCCGGGGTACATGCGGTAGAAGTCTTGGCTCAGGGTTTCGGTTTCGATGGTGTTATTTGTCAAATCAACGCGCAGGATTTTGGCAGTTGTTCCGTACATGGGGGACTCCGTAATTCGTGATTGGTTATTCGTTATTCGATATTCGAACATCGAGTATCGAATATCGCCTTACCGCTCCCAGGCCAGGGCGTAAGGAATGGCTTCGGGGCAGCCAGGCACTTCAATTTGCTCGCGCGGCCAGAGCGGGGTGGAAGTGACGATTTCGTTCTCACTTTCGCCGAGCAGGATGGTATCTTCCATCTTCGCGCCCTGCACAGTCGGATTCCAGGTCAGGGCCTGACCGGCGGCGAGGACATCCGTCCCGCCGGGGGTGGCGATGTATTCTCGCGGTTCGTAGCCAATCACGCCGCCCTGGTGATGATGCTGCCATTCGCCAGGGAAGCCAGCCTCGGCGTAAGCGGTCTGTCCGATTTCGAGCAGCGCGCCGAGGGTGGCGCCGGGCCGCGAATGGGCAATGAAAGCCGCGTTAACTTGCGCCGCCGCGCGGATTTTGCGCTCCAGTTCGGCAGGGATTTTCCCAAAGTGTACCATGCGCGAGACCGAGCAGACCAGCCCACGCTGGCGGCCACTCAGCACGAGCAGGGCGTATTTTTCCAGTTTTTTGGATGTAGGCAAGGGGTGGCGGTAGCCGCGCTCATCGGTGGCGACGAGGTTGACAATTGACTGGATGCCGCGCTTTTGGGCTTCGCTGCCCAGCAGGGCCGCGATTTCGTACTCGCTCATGCCGGGCTGGAGCGCTTGCGCCGCTGCGGTGATGGAGTCGGCGCACAGGCGGCCCAACTCGCGGAGTCGCTGGCCTTCTTCCGGCGTGAGATGCGCCCGCAGGCGTGAGATTTCGGCGCTGATGTCCTTTCCATTGCCAAAGGGGACATCGCTTAGGAAGGTTTTGCCCGCTACTTGTCCCGCGCTCCCCAGCGGGAGCAGTTCGTTCAGCCCTTTGAGCGGGGTTGCCCAGGGCGAGATGACAAAGTCCCAGCCTTGTTCGGCCAGTTTTTCCTCATCTTTCAGGCGCGGGGCTTCGATGTTGTTGGTGGCGATATATTTTTTTTCGCGGGTGATGACTAGCGAGGCCGCGCCTTCGGTGGTGGCGGTGTTGACATACGAGGCCGCGCCCCCGGTGGCCCAGGCAAAACTACTGACCCGGCGCAGTACCAGGGCTTCGGCGTTGTATTTTTCGAGCAGGGAGTGGATGAGGGAGAGTTTGGTCATGGGAATCAGTTATCAGTTATCAGTTGTCAGCCACTATTCATTGGCATAAGGAATCGTGGAAACAGCGCGCGGCAGGAAACCAACCGGTTCGCCGGGGGGCAGTTTGGATAAAATTTGGTCAATGGTGGCCTGCAAATCGGAGATGGGGTTGAGCAGCAGGGCGCGCGCCAGGTCGTGGTTCATGTCGGTGTAGAGATAGTAATCGGCAATCGCGCCATCGCGGGCGAATTGATAGGCTTTGTGTGGGCCGATGCGGAAGCCCTCGGCCAGGAATTTCTCGCGCACTTCGGTAAGCGAGGTTTTGCCGAGCGCCCATTCCTCGTAGTGCTGGCTGCCGCTCCCTTCGGGGCAGGCGGCGGCGATGATAACGGCGCCAGCGGGGCGGGTGATGAGGATGGCGTGTCCGAGCGCCTTTTGCGACTGGTAAACGTTGATGTCTTTGGGGTGTCCACCGGGGGATGAGATAACCAGTCCGTATTTTTGCGGCACGGCCACCTGGCAGGCGCGGCGCGAGTGTTCCAGCCCATTTTGCACGACTAGGCGCGGGTCTCCGGCCAGGGCGGTGACGATGTGACGCTGGTGGTTGAGAATCGCGTTCAGGGCCAGGCGCGCGCCGATTTTCGCGCCAATTTCCTCGATGTCTTGCCGGGCCGGGTTGGTTTCGTATGCGCCCAGCAGCGAGTCGGGGTGCGTCATCAGGGCGTGGTTGGTATTGATGGTTTTCAAGCCTGACAATCCGATGGCGGCGGTCTTGACTCCGCCCGAAAAACCGGCGAACTGATGCGGCTCGATGTTGCCGACCACGATTTTGAAATCGGATTCGACATAAGCCCGGTTCGACCAGACTGGCGTGCCGCGCGAGGTTTCGCCGAGGTAGGTAAGCAACTCATCGTTTTCCGAATCGTGCGAAACGACGCGATAGCGGGCCAGAATCTCATCCGGTAAAATGCCGGGGAATTCGTCGGGCGTCATCGGCGGGTGGGTGCCGACGGCCACATAGAACGTAATCGCTGAGTCTGGAATGCCGAGGGCGGCGAGACGCGCCATCAGCGGCGGGAGCAGGTGTCCGTGCGGCACGGGGCGGGTTTTGTCGTTGACGGCAATCGCTACCGAGCGCGCGCCGCGAAAATCATCCCAGCTAATCTTGCCGAGCAAGTTGTCGAGCGCATTTTCTACCGCCTGGCGCGGGTCGGCGGCGGGGGCGGGGTTCGGCGCTTCGATGACGTGTACCGGATATTCGTCAGGAATGTGAGCGGTGAGGCTGGTTTTGCCGTAAGGGATGCGGATTTGCATGGTTACACCCACAGTATTTTGATTTCATTTTGCAAGGGTTTGAACTCCTTATCACCGGTCACCAACTGGGCATTTTTGAGGGTTGATAAAGCGGCGGCAAAGGAATCGGCATAGGAGAGATTGCCCCTGGCCTTGAAAATGGCTGCCTGGCGGGTGAGCGTCCAATCGGCGTTCACAATTTCGATTCCCATGCTGTGAATTTCATCCACATACCGGTCTGCCACTTCAGGAGAGTTGGAGCGCGCAATGGCATACCAAACTTCTCCCAAGTTGACCACAGACATCATCAATGAGTCGCCCTTCTCGAAAGCGCTCTGAATGATTTGGCGAACAGCGTCTGCGCCAGGTTCATCTTCAAAAAAGGCCATCAGCGCATAAGCGTCCAGTATCCTGACCGTCATCGTTAGCCTTCCTTTTGCCTGTCTTTAGCGCGTTCTTCTTGCAAAATCTTCAGGCCGCCTTTGCCTTTGAGCGAACCTTGCAGGTTTTTGAGATATTCTTCCGTGACCGGTTTGAGCATAATGCCATCACCCGTATCGGCGACAATGATTTTTGTGCCGCTCTTGATGCCGTACTTTCGGCGCAGGGTGGCTGGAATGACGATTTGTCCTTTAATGGTTGCGTAAGTTTCCATTGGCTTTGTATCCTTTCGCAACCAAATCTTACATTATCCCGATAGGTAAGTCAACAAGAAAAAGTCTTATGCGCCCAGCGGCGTGAAAAGAATCAGCCCCAGGCTGACGAGTGCCAGGGTGACGGCGACCAGGGTTCCCACCAGGAGCGGTTTCAGCCCCAGGCGGCGCAGGCTGGCCAGGTTGGTGTTCAGGCCAACGCCGGTGAGAGCCATCAGAATCAGGAATTTGGAAATTTCATCGACTGTTTTCAGGAAGGCGGCGGCGTTTTGTAACTCTCCAGGGTTCGAGACGCTCTGCGGCAGGATCCCGGCGGCCACACCCAGGGTGCGCGCCACTGACAGGGCGAGGAATCCCAGCACAAAGCCGGGGACGAGCTTGTTCCAGTCAACGCGTGTGGCGCGGGGGGCAGAATCGCTCATTTGACGGTTCAATATCTGGGTGTACACCATCCCAAAAAGAATGATGAGCGGGGCCATCAGGGTGTTGCGGGTCAGTTTGACAACGGTGGCGACATCGAGCGAGATTTGGCTATAGATGGCGCCGACGGCCACCACCTGCGAGGTGTCGTTGACGGCGGTGCCAGCCCATAATCCAAAAGCGCGCTCAGAAAGGCCGATGGCCTGGCCGATGAGCGGGTAGAACAGCACGGCCAGCAAGCCGAACAGGGTGATGGTGGCGACGGCGAAGCCCATTTCTTCTTCATCGGCTTCGAGGACGGGCGCGGTGGCGACGATGGCAGTGTTGCCGCAGATGGCGGTGCCGACGCCAATCAGCGCGGCCAGTTTGGGCGGGACGTGGAACAGCCGCCCGGCGAGATAGGCCAGCGCCAGCGCCGCGCTGATGCAGATGACGACCAGCGCGAGCGCGGTCAGCCCGGTGGCGGCCACGTCTTGCAGGCTGAGTCGCAGGCCGAGCAGGATGATGCCCAGCCGCAGCAGCCGCTGGAGCGCGAATTTGGCTCCGGCGCGGATTTCCTGGCTGAGCGGGAAGGCGTTGCCGATGTATAGCCCCAGTAAAACAGCGACCAGGATTTCACTGATGGATTTGCTCAAGACGGGTTGGTCGATTAAGCCGTGCAGGAAACGGCTGACGGTGGCGATGCCCAGGACAAGGTGCAATCCCACCCAGCCGGAGGTGAGTTCTTGTTTGAGTTCGGAGAACATAGGGGAAATTATGAAAGATGAAAGATGAAAGCGGAAGGATGAGTGGGTATGGAGACACAGGTTTTCAGGGGTTGACCCGTTGCCTGTGTCTCCCAGGGCGATATTTCATGCTCGATATTGGATACTCGATATTCGAACAGCGAATAACGAATATCGAATAACGAATATCGAATAACCAATTACGAATTACGCGCTGCGATACAGTTTGGTAATCACAAACTCATCGTGGCGCAGGGCTTCGGCGCTGGTCAGGCGGCCATTGATGGTATGCGCCATCATTTCGAGGGTGCGGTCGGCGGCGCCGTCCAGGTTGAAGTCGAAGCGCAGCATACCCGAAAGGTCAACATCCACATGCTCAGACATGGTTTCGACTGTGAGCGGGTTGGCGGTGAGTTTGATGACTGGCTCGATGGGGTTGCCGATGATGTTGCCCTGGCCGGTGGTGAACAGGTGCAACACTGCCCCGGCGGCGCAGCACAGTGTCACCATTTCGGCGGCGGCGCTGGAGGAATCCATGAAGTGCAGGCCGGGGGTCTTGGGTTCTTCGGCGGGTTGCAGGAAGCCGGCGACGGCGCAGCGTCCCATCTTTTCGACGTTGCCGAGCGCTTTTTCTTCGATGGTCGAGAGACCGCCGCGAATGTTGCCTTCGGTGGGCTGGGAGCCGAGCAGGCTGACGCCCTGAGATTCGACCAGGTTCTGGTAATCGTCGAAGGCGGCCTTGAATTGCGCGGCTGCTTCGGGGGTGGCGCAGTTTTCGATGATTTTGTCTTCGGCGCCGGTTACTTCGGTGGTTTCGCCGAAGATGAGGGTGTTGCCGTTCTTTTCGAGCCGTTCAAAGACGCGCCCAACGGTGGGGTTAGAGGCCAGGCCGCTGGTGGTGTCCGATTCGCCGCATTTGGTCGAAACCCAAATTTCTTCCCAGGTTACTGGCACGCGCGGCAGTTCTGAAGCAAAGTGGACAAATTCTTTGGCTTTGCGCGAGGCCATTTCGATGGTTTTCAGGTCGCCCAGGCGTTCGATGCTGAAGCCTGCCACTGGTTTGCCGGTCTCGGCAATGCCCTTGACGACATGCTCTGTCCAGGTCGGTTCGATACCGATGACGACGATGGCTGCCACGTTGGGGTTGCGCCCGGTGCCGATGAGGGTGTTGAGGGTCAGGTGCAGGTCTTCGCCGAATTGCAGGCGGCCATACGGGTGGGTCAGGGCGTAGGTGCCGCGAATCAGGCGTGCCACGCCTTCTACTGCGGCGTTGGAGATGTCGTCAATGGACATGATAACGACATGGTTGCGGATGCCTACGCGGCCATTTTCGCGGCGATAACCGGTCAGGGGAATGTTCGGGAATGTGGTCATGATAATCAACTCCTATTTCTCGAGGACTTTCGCTTTGCTGGCCGACCAGCGCAGGCTCTTGATGTTGTGGACATGGACATGCGCGCCAAGTTTGATGTCCTGGAACGCATAGCCAATTGCGCGGCCATATTCCTGTACGTGATGGTTCTCGGCCATATCGCGCATAGCGACTTTGTGACCGAGCGGCACATCGTTAATGACTTTGACGGTCATTACAGGCGCGCCTTCGAGGGTCACGGCCTCGATTTCTTCGCCAGCCTGGATGTCCATTGCGGCCACGCCGACATCGTCGGTGGTTTCATGTAACAAAATACCTTTTTTCATTCCATGCTCCTTGATTTGTATTTTTAGGACTATTCAATTTTTGACGAAAATCATCCACAGAATTCGCAGAGCGCGCAGATTTTTTATTCAACTATCTGCGAAGTCTGTGCAATCTGTGGATAGTTTTTAGGAAATGGATAGATTAATCACACCACAATCCCATTGCGCCGGAGCAGGTCATCAATCTGCGCCGGCTGGCCGGTTTTGACGGATTCTTCTGCTGCCGCGCCGACTACCACCGACCAGAAGCCCTCGGCGACCGTAGCGGTATTGGTCGGTTTGCCGTCCAGGTTGTCAATCAGGTTGATGTGCTCGAAGAAAGTCGCGCCGTTGTGGCCGCTTTCCTCGATGTAGGGCGGGTAGCACGGGCTGGTGACGCGGGCGGGCTGTTTCTCGCCGCGCAGGATTTCGAGGCGGGTTTTGGGGCGCGGGATGCTGATAAAATCCTCGCGTTCGTAGGCTTTCAGGTAGCCTTCGTCGCCGCAAATCGAGATTTCCTCGTAGAACATGGGCGCGAACATGCACAGGTTGAAACTGGCGCGGATGCCGTTTTCGTAGACCACGCTGACGATGGCATTGTCGAGGATGTCCGACTTTTCGCCGTTATATTCAAATTCCTTGAAGTTGACAGCCTGGCTGCCAGTCGCAAAAACGCTGGCCGGGCGCGATTGCGAGAACAGGTTGAGCAGGTCGAAGTAGTGACAGCACTTCTCGACCAGCGTGCCGCCCGAATATTTGGAGAACTTGTTCCACTGCTTGACCTTGTCGAGGAAGGGGACGCGGTGTTCGGTGATGTTAATCATCTTGATATCGCCGAGCGACTTGCGCTCCAACGCTTCGTGGATGCTCTCGACATACATTGACTTGTAGCGGTATTGCAGCCCGATTTGCAGAACCGCCGGGTAACTCGCGGCGATTTGCATGATTTCGTGCGCATCCCGCGCGGTGGTCGCCATCGGTTTTTCGAGGAAAATGTGCTTGCCCGATTTCACGGCCACTTTTAGCACTTCCAGGTGCGTGTAGTTGGGCGTGGCGATGATGAGCGCATCGGCAGCCGGGTCGTTGCAGGCCGCTTCGAGCGATTCGTACACTTTCAGCGACTCGCCGGGGCGGAAGCGCTGGAACGAGGCCTGCGCCAGGGCAACACTGCCCGGATTGGGGTCGTAAACGCCATGAATGGTGGCGCGCCCTTCCAGCAGCGTTACGCGGATGTGTTCACAGCCGTTGATGCCGGTTCCAATCACATTGAACTTGTAGCGCGGCGGCTCCATTGCGAACAGGTAGCGGTCTTCCGCCGGGAGATAGCCGAAGCGCGGGTTCATCGAAAACGCGCGCGATTGGATTTCTTTTCCTTTTGCCATAGGTTTACTCGTACTGGGTCTTGTCCCAGAACTGGGTGAATTTTTCGATGCCCTCGCGGGTGTACGGGTGCAGGAAACCTTCCTGGTAGACCGACAGCCCGGCGGTGACGATATCCGCGCCCACCAGCGCAGCATCCACAATTTGGCGGGAATTGCGCACCGCGGCCACGATAATCTCTGAGTCGAAGCCGTAATTATCGCGGATGGTGACAATTTCCTCCACGAAGTTGCGCGTCTCCTCGCCGTTGGCTTCCTTCCAGCCGATGAACGGGGAGATGTAATAGGCCCCCGAGCGCATCGCCTGGAGGGCCTGCATGGCCGAGAAAATCAGCGTGCAGTTGACGCGGATGTCTTTCTTTGCCAGGTCTTCCATCACCCGAAAGGCCGGTTCGACGCACTGCAATTTGATGACGAAATTGGGCGAAATGGCAGCCAGTTTTTCGGCTTCGGGCATCATTTCTTCGTAGGTCATGAAATGCGGGTTGACCTCGACCGAGACGGTTTTCTCAGTGCCTTCGACCAGATTGGCAATCTCGCGGATGACCGTCATAAACGGTTTGCCCGAGGCCTGCACATGGCGCGGGTTGGTGGTGATTCCGTCAATGTTGAACGACTTGAGGGCGGTTTCGATTTCGCTGGTGATGGCGCTATCCAGAAAGAATTGCATGGTTTACTCCTTTAATCCACAGATTTCACAGATTTTTTTTTCACTGTTCACTGATTACTGATTACTTTCACTTTGACGCCTTCCGGCACATCCTCCAGGCGATCCAGCGACCGGCCTGGCAACTGCATTCCGTTTCGGAAGGAATCAAACACCCAGACCTGCTCCAGGTCGAGGCCCGCTTTGAGTTCGCCCGCGTGCTGAACGGCTGGCCCCAGCGGGAGGAGAGTCCCCTCGCGCCCGAAGACGGGAATCTGGTCGAGGGGCATCTCGCGCTCGAACAGCCCCGGCCCCTGCACCCAAACCTGGTTCCAGATGTCGAACCATCGCCCGGCTGGCAGGTAGAAACGCGCCTTGCCGCCCGGCTGGATGACCGGCGCGACCAGCAGCGACGGCCCCAGCATGTATTGGTGCTCGAAATGCCAGGTTAACGGCTCGTCGGGGAAGGCCAGCATCATCGAGCGCATCACCGGCATCCCGGTCTGGCTGGCTTCGAGGGCGCAGCCTTGCAAGTAAGGGATGAGCTGGTAACGCCAGGCCAGCCACTTGCGGATGATTTCCTCGGCCTGCTCGCCAAAGAACCAGGGTTCGCGCGGACTCGTCCCGTGGAAGCGGGTGTGCGAACACATCACCGCCGCCTGCGCCCAGCGAATGTACAGTTCCGGGTCGGGCATCCCGGTTCCGAGCAGGCCGCCGCTTTCCTGCGGGCCGTAAAACCCGCCGATGTCATGGGTGTAGAACGCGCCGCCGCTCATGCCCCACGAAAGACCGCCGCGAATGCTGCCGGCCAGGCCTTCCCAGTCGCCTTGCGGGTCGCCGCCCCATTGGACGGGGTAGCGCTGCCCGCCCGCCCAGGCCGAGCGTCCCCAGACCACGCCATCCTTGTCGCCATACATTTGCGAGGCTTCGTAGACGCAGCGGTTGTAAAGCAGGGTGTAGGCGTTGTGCAGGCGTTTGCCGGTATCGCCATTGTGGCCGACCACGTCTTCGGGCAGGGCCTCGCCGTAGTCGGTTTTAATGACCGAGACGCCGATTTCGAACAGGGAACGGTGCATGTCGCGGAACCAGGCGTATGCCTCGGGGTGCGTAAAATCCACCAGTCCCGAAGGCTGCAAGTGTGGAATCAGGCGGTCGTTGGGCGGCGGCAGCCAGCGGTAGATGTACGTCCCGCCGTCCTTATCCTTCAGGAAATAGCCTTTTTTCGCCAGTTCGGGGAAAAGCGGGTTCAAGTCTGACATGTAGGAGTATTCCCACAGGCACAGGCGGTAATTCATCCCGCGCAGGCCGCGCACGAAAGCGGCCGGGTCGGGGTAACGGTCGGGGTCCCACGAGAAGTCGTAGCGCGTTTCGGATTTGTGCCAGGCGCGCCCGTCGAGGGTCAACACGTCGGCGGGGATGCGCCGTTCGCGCAGTTGGCGGGCCACGTCCATGATTTCGTCGGCGGTTTTGTAGATGGCGCGCGAGAACCAGACCCCGTATGTCCAGGTGGGGGGCAGCGCGGCGCGCCCGGTCAGCCCGGTGTATTTGAGGAGCATCTCCGCCGGGGAATCGGCAAAGAGCAGGAACAGGTCGAGGTTGGGGTCATCCAGTTTGAGCGCGTAACTGCGGTGCGACCAGGGCGAGTAGCCAACGCCATGCGTGACGCGCGCTGCCGTGTGGACGAACATCCCCCAGCCGCGCGGGCTCCAGGCAAACGGCACGTTTTTGTAGGAGATTTCGGCGTTGACGCCGGTTGCGTCGCGGTTCCAGTTCTCGATGAGTTGCCCGCGTTTGTCCAGCCCGCCGAATTTTTCTCCCAGGCCATAGACCGGTTCCTCGCTCGGCAGCGCCAATGAGAGCAGCCAGCGCTGGTCATCGGCGGCGACTGGATGCAGGCGCAGCACGCCGCCAATCGTGCGGTCGGTGGACGATTCGAGCATCAGTTTCCCGGCGCGGTAGACCGCCAGGCGCAGCGGTTCTTGCTCGAAAACCAGTTCCAGCTCTCCCGCCGAGACGCGCAGTTGTTCGCCATCGGTTTTGACTTCCAGCCCGGAGACTGCCGCGGCCTGGTCGAGCGCATCGGCATCCGCCAGCATCCCGTAATCGGGCGCGGGCGCGCGTTGGAGGCGCAGGCGCAGCAAGTCTTTCCCCGGCGCGCTGACTTCCAGCGTGCCAAAGGCCGTTTCGAAGCGGGCCATGCCGCCTTCTACGCCCCTGAACTCCAGCCAGTTCAGGCGGCTGAACCCTTCTTGTAGTTTGTTGGCTTCCTGGTCGAAGAGCATAGTTTTACCGTCCGCCGAAACCAGTCAGGGCAATGCCCTGGACGAAGTAGCGCTGGGCAAAGACGAATAGCACCAGCACGGGCGCGACCATCATCGTTCCGGCGGCGAAGACCAGTTCCCAGCGTTGGACGTTGGTGTCGTTCAGGGCGCGGATGCCGAGCGCCATCGTCCATTTATCCATCGAGCGCAGGAAAATCAGCGGCTCGATGAAGGAGTTGTAGTGTTGCAGCAGCGAGAAGACCGCAATCGAGGCGATGACTGGCTTGGAGAGTGGCAGCAGGATGTTGACCAGGATTTGCATCCGGTTGGCGCCGTCAATCAGCGCGGCTTCCTCCAGTTCCACCGGCAGGCCGCGAAAAAACTGGACGACGAGGAAGATGTAGATGGCGTTGATTCCGGCCCAATGCGGCACAATCAGCGGGTAGTAGGTGTCAATCCACTTCAGTTCGCGGAAAATCATGAAGCGCGGAATCAGGGTCACGATTTCGGGCAGGAACATGGTCGAAATCATCAGCGCGAAGAAGATATTCTTGCCGGGCCAGTTCAGGCGCGCGAAACTGTAGCCGACCATCAGCGAGGAGATGACGGTGCCGACAACAGCCAGCCCGGTAACGACAAAGGTGTTCCAGGCGAAGCGCGCGAAGGGCAGGATTTCAAAAATTTGGGTATAGTTTTTCCACTGTGGCGATTCTGGAATCCAGACAATTGGGTGCGCGAAAACTTCGGTGGAGGCCTTGAGGGACGAGGACACCATCCAAATCGCGGGCAGCAGGAAGGTCAGTAACAGTAGGGTGAGGAGGATTTGCAGAATAACCAGGCCGATTTTTCCAGCCAGTTTGGGGCCAATGATGGGGGTATAGGTGGTGGTTTGGGTTGTCATGGCGGTCTCCTACTGTTCGTAAAACACCCATCGATTGGACATGTAGAACTGGGCGATGGTGAAGCCCAGGATGATGACAAAAAACTCCCACGAGAGCGCCGCGGCGTAGCCCATGTTGAAGTATTCGAACCCCTGGCGGTAGATGTTCAGCACGACGAACAGGGTCGAATTCTCTGGGCCGCCCTGGGTGATGATTTGGGCCGGGATGAAGGTTTGGAATGAGTTGATGATGGCGATGACCATGTTGTAGAAGATGAGCGGGGTCATCATGGGGATGGTAACGTGGCGCAGGCGCTCCAGCGGCCCGGCCCCGTCCAGGCTGGCGGCTTCATACAGGCTGGCGGGGATGTTGCCCAGCCCGGCGATGAAGATGACCATCATGCGCCCAATCATCCAGAACGACATCAGAATAAAGGCCGGTTTGGTCAGGTCTGGGTCAAACAGCCATTTTTTCGGCTCCACGCCGAACCAACCGAGTGATTCATTCAGGATGCCAAATTCTGGGTGGAAGACGCGCTGCCAGACGACGGCGCTGGCGACGATGGGAATGAGAATTGGCATGTAGAAGCCGCCCCGGTACAGGTCGCGGAAGCGCAGCGGCTGGGTCAGGGCCAGCGCCAGGGCAAAGGCGACAATCAACTGCAACGGCACGGCGATGATGGTGTAGTAAAAACTGTTATACAGGCTCAGGTTGGCGACCGGGTCTTGGAAGAGTTTGATGAAGTTCGCCAGGCCGACGAACTTGGGCGGGGTCAGCAGGTCCCACTTCTGGAAGGACATCCAGAGCGAGTAGCCCATCGGGAAGGCGTAAAAGGCCAGGAAGCCGATGATGAACGGCGCTGCGAAGAAATACCCGGCAGACCAATCACGCAGGTGACTTTTTCTAATCACGGGCAGGGAAATACTTTTGACAGCCATGCGCACCTCGGGAAGCGAGATTCGATAATTCGGTATTCGGTATTTGGTATTCGCTCTGAATGTTTGCGAGGGGTGTTGGCGAATAAAGAAACGATGCCAAATTGTGTGATGGAGGGTCTCTCCCGGCAGACAGGTCTGTTCTTGCCGGGAGAGACCAAGCGGATTATGAATTACGCATTCGCCCAGTAATCATCGAGCAGGGCCTGGATGGCTTTGTCGACTTCGGGCAGAACGTCGGCAGCCTTGGCAGAGTTGTTGACCAGCTTGTCGTAAGCCAGTGGGCGGACGACTTCGCCGTTCATCTTGCTGCGCGGCACGCCGCCGACTACATCCACCTCGGAGCGTTTGAAGGCTTCGATGAAGGCCGCGGCATTCGAGAATTGGAACTTCTCCTGGACGGTGGGAATCCAGAAGCTTTCGAGCAGGGCCAGGTTGTTGGGCATGCGGCCAGTGGTTTCAGAGTAAATCTTGTCGCCTTCTTCGGAGGCCATGAAAGAGGCAAAGCCCCAGGCTTCTTCGACAGTGTCGCCGGCCAGCAGGGCAATGCCTTCAGCCCAGCCGCGGTGCGGGCGGTCGCCGTCGGCCATTTTCGGCATGAGGACGACATCGAACTCGATTTGCTTTTTCTCTTCGCGCAGCGCCGGGCTGTTCATGGCAGGGAACCACCATGGGCCTTCGTATTTCATGGCGCAGTTGCCGGTTTGGAAAGTGTTTGCGCCGCCAGATGTATCTGCGGGTGAAGGGGCGATTCCATCGGTGTAGATGACGTCTTGCGCCATCTTTTGCAGGATTTCGACGATTTCGGGCTGGTTGAACTGGGCTTTCTTGGGGTCAATCAGCGAGTCGAATTCCTGTTTGCCGGTGCCGCGAATCCAGCCGATGTCGCGGAACCAGGAACCGTTGGATTGCAAACCGAACATCTTCTTTTCGCCGCTGGTGTTGGTCAACTTTTTGGCGATTTCGAGGAATTCTTCAAAGGTCCAGTCGTTGGTCGGGTAGGCTACGCCTGCATCGTCGAAGGGCTTTTTGGCGTAGAACATGAGCATGGTCGCCACCTGCAGCGGGATGAGGTAGGTTGCTCCCTTGCGGGCGGTGGTATCCACCACGCCTTTGACATCCTGCGGGTAGAGCGCGCCAAAACCATCGCGCTTCACCAGGTCGTCAATAGGGGCCAGCAGGTTCTTATCGGCGTAGGTCTGCCACTCCCAGCCCTGGAAGGAGGCCACATCGGGGGGCGTGCCGCCCGCGATGGAGGTTTGCAGCTGCTGGTAGAAATTCGCGTTCGGGTCAGCCACCGGCGAGTAGTTGATTTTGACGTGCGGGTTGCGCTCGGTGTACATCTGGACGAGTTTCTCCCAGGCGGGCAGGTCGGCGTTGTCACCCCAGGCCTGGAAATCGAGCGTAACGGGTTTCTTGGGCGGAACCGCAGTGGGGGGCGCTTCGGTAGGTTTAACATCAGGAGCGGTTGTTGCCGCCGGGGCCGCCGGAGCCTGGGTGGCAGTGGCAGCCTGTCCGCAGCCAGCAACGACGGTAGCAGCCGCGCCGAGGGCGCCTACCTTAAGAAAATCGCGCCGAGAAATTTTACTTGCCATAATCTTTTCCTCCATTTGAATGGGTTGACCTTGACAGGCCAAATCCCGGAAACGCATCCGGGATAATCACCTGCCTTTTACGATTTGGGAAAGTCCCACATTTTTTGTGGGGTTGGCTTATCGAACGGCGTGTGATTCTCTATTTCTTTCCAGCGCACCTCCTTGATTGGCGTCCAACGCATCCAGACTTTGAACCATGTATTAGAGTTGCAGAACGGGCAGCGAAGCAAGGCGGGCAAAGGCCTGCAACTGCGCGAGATAGTCACCATAAACGAGGGAGATGTGATGTTCCAGTCCCTGCTGCATGAGGATGTCGAAGAACTGACGGGTGGGCGTCTCGAGCCGCAGCAGGCCGGATGTGCCGGAGAAGGGCGCGGGGGCGTCGAGCATTTCGCCGCGCCCTAACACCAGGCGCAACTGACCGTTGTGACGGTTGAGTCGGGCAATTGTTACCAGGCCCGGCTTGAGCGGGAACTCCATCACCAGCGGCACTTTGCGGTTCGAGTGAATTGTGCCATGCGGCTGGTATTTGGGGTTAGCCATCGAGAGCGGGGCCAGGCCGCAGTGCCAGAGCGAGATGAAATCTTGCTCAAAATCCATCGCCACGATGTCGGTACCAAAGGAAGGTTCGCCTGCCAGCCAGTGCAGCATCAACTGAGTTATGGTTCCGTTGGCGTCGGCTTCGCAGCTGCACGGAATTGGGTTGTGCTGGCCCAGACCGTCGCTCAACATGGACATTGCGCCGCAGGCCGAGCAGCCCAGGTCAGTGAAGAATTCGGGCCAGCAGCGTACCGCCAGGCCAGAGAGTTTTTCCCGTTCGGCCAGGCCGCGCAACGTCTGGTAGACGCTCAATGTGCCGTTGAGCGGCCCCTGGTCGAGCTCTGCCAGGTTGTCGAGCCGCTTATCCAGCACCTGACGCGCAGCGGCGATTTGTTCGGGCGGCGTGGCGCGCGCCATCGAGAAGACTTGCTCCAGCGGCAGGCGCTGCACCTGGATTCCCAGCAGTTCACCCAGTTGGGACTCGTCCAGGTGGCACGAATCCATGCCAGCCGGGTGTTCACCGACCACGCCGAGCGTGGCCTGCGCAAAGCGGCGGCGCAGCATTCCGGCCCCGGCCAGGGCTTTGACTTGCGCCAGTACCGCCGGGCCGCCGGGCAGGGCATAGGCGTATTCGTAATTTTGTCCGCGCTGGTTGAGGGCGTGCCCGGCCAGGTTGATGCCACACAGCGAATTGAGCCGCAGCCGTCCGCCGGTGGGGGCTTCGGGAACGGCCCACAAAAAGACCGGGGGCGCAGCGGCGCGGGTTTTGAAACCATCTATCAGCGAGGTGACCAGGGTGCTATCGGCAAAGGTCGCCTGGTAGACCAGCAGCAGGTCAACGCCCGCGATTCCCTGCTCATCCAGTTTCGAGAGATAGGCCTGCACGCCGTTAAGGTCGGCAAGCAGGGAATCGGCGGTTAGCAGTTCAAAACCGGCTTGTTGGAGTTGGTCAATGGCCTTTTGGGTCATTTCCTGCGCCAGCGGGACATCGAAGGTCGGGCGGGCCAGGGCGGCAAAAGCGATGCGAGAAGGGGAAGTGGGCATGGGATTTTTGTTTTTCGGTATTTGAGATTAGGTATTCGGTATTCGAGCATCGTACCGATGTCCGGCTTTAGATTGGGTGCTGGGCATACAGGGCGGCCGGAGAGACCACCGCCTAGATGGAACTCGTTTGCTGGTAGAAAAAAGTCAGCAGGGCCAGCGCTGCCGCGCCGGTGACGCCTGCCCGCCAGCCAAAACTGGTGGTTGCCAGATTCACTTTTTCGCCCAAACCAGCAAAGGCGGCCCGGCGCAGGGTCTGTCTGGCAATCGGAAGGATTAAATCCTGTCCCTGGGCAAACATCCCGCCGAGCAGGATGAGTTCGGGGTTGAAAATGTTGACCAGGTTCGCCAGGGCAATGCCCAGGTAATGACCGACGCTTCCTACAATTTCCAGCGCCGCCGGGTCGCCCTGCCGCGCGGCCTGGAAAACGCTTTCCACCGGGGAAGGCTCGTTCGTTTGAGACATCAACTGCGCCAGGATGCCCTGTGGTTCTGCTTCAGCGGCCTGTCGCGCGCGGCGCAGCACCACCGCTTCAGAAACCAGTGTCTCCATGCAGCCGCGATTGCCACAGCGGCACATTTCGCCATTCTCAGGCGCGAGAATCATGTGGCCGATTTCGCCCGCCCCGGTGCTGCTGCCGCGAAATACCTGGTGTTCGACCACGAAACCCGCGCCGACCCCGGTGCGCCCATACACAAAGGCCAGCGATTTCACTTCGCGTCCGCTGCCGAAATAAGCTTCACCCAGGGCCATGGCGCGCACGTTGTTTTCTACCACCACCGGCAGCGACACCAGGCTTTGCAGGGTGTCGCGGAGGGGGATGTGATGCCAGCCCAGGTTGGGGGCCAGGATATTAATGCCGTTCAGGGTATCGACCAGGCCGGAGGCTCCCACTCCGACTCCCAGCACCAGGTTGCGCTCCACGCCGCTGGCGTCTAACGCTTCGAGAATATCCCGACTGATATCGTCCAAGACTTCGCTGGGTGGCGTTTCGATGGGGAAGTTGACGAATTTGCTGCGTAACATCTCAGCCCGCAGGTTCATTACGGCTACCCGGTACAAGCCGACGCCGATATGCACCCCAACCACATAACGCGCATCTGGGATGAGCCGCAGCCCGGTGCGCGGCCTGCCAACCGGGCGCAGTTCATCCTCGCGGGGGTTCTTGTCCTCGCTGACGATGCCCTGTTCGATGAGTTCAGCGACCAGGTTGGTAATCGTTGTCGAAGACAGGTTGGTTTTGTGGGCCAGTTGGATGCGTGAAAGGGGATATCCGTCGGCAGGCGCAGCGGCGCTCTCGGCGGCGGTCAGCAGGCTGAGCAAGATTGCCTGCATATTATGCGCCTTTACGTTCACAATGTTGCTGCCCAGGAAATCTTTCATTCACGCCTATCTTGAGGTTCGGTGCAGTGACCTCGCCCGCGTAACGCCAGAGAATTATTTTTTCAAAGTGAATAATTAATAAAGATTATACGGTTATAATAAGCGCGAGTCAAGCATGATTTTTTCCGGCGCGGAGTCCAAAATCAGGAGATTTTGGACTCCTTCATCAGGAGACGAAATGACCCCCTCGATTCCCGCTGTTCTTCCCTTGCCGCAGACCCGCCTCGCGCTCAAAGCGGGCTTCGACCAGATGGCGCGCCTGCTGGCGGCCACGCTTGGCCCCACCCAGGGCGTAATTTTTCACAGCGAGGCGCTCAAACCGGCCCCGGAGCCGCTGACCGATGCCGCCACCATTGCGCGGCGCGTGACTGCCCTGCCCAACCGGGCCCAGGATGTCGGCGCGATGCTCTTGCGCAGCCTGGCCTGGCGCGTCCACCAGCGGGTGGGCGATGGCTGCGCCACGACGGCGGTGCTTGCGCAGGCAATTCTAGAGCAGGGACATCGCTTTGTGGCTGCTGGGGCCAACCCGGCGCGGGTGCAGGCCGGAATCCAGAAGGCCGCCTTGCGAGCGGTGGAATTGCTTCAACAGATGTCCCGCCCGGTCACAGAGCAAAATGACCTGAACGCCATCTCCTTGACCGCCACCGGCGAACCAGAGTTGAGCCTGGCGCTGGGCGAGATGTTTCACCGGCTGGGCAGGCTGGCCCACGTTGACATTGAAGAATATATGGCCTCCTACCTGGGCAAGGAGTATATTGACGGAGGCTTGTGGAAAGCCAAATCTATCTCGATGCGCCTGGTTTCGGAGCCGATGACGGGCAAATCGGCTGTGGCAGACTGTAACGTGGTTCTGTTCAACGGCAACCTGACCCAGGCTGAAGACGTGCTTCCGCTCCTGAGGCTGCTCAGCCAGGCCGAGCGCAAGAACCTGCTGTTGGCAGCCCAAAAAATCGAGGGGCAGGCTGCCAATGCGCTGGTTGCCACTTGCGTCCAAAACCGGGAACGGCTTGGTTTGCAGTTTGTGCTGGTCAACCTGGCGCGGGCCGGTGAAAATGCCCTGCGCGATTTGCAAGATTTGGCCTGCCTGACCGGCGCGAAACTATTCGACCCGCAGGCCGGTGAGACGCTCCAATCCATCCAGCCGGCAGATATGGGCTATGCCAGGCGCGCCGAGACGGTCGAAGAACGATTGATAGTGAGCCAGGGCGAGGGCGACCCGGCCCAAGCCCTATCCCGAATCGCGGATTTACAGGCTTATCTTGACCACATCCCGTTCGATGACAAAGGCCGGGGCGAGGTTGAAATGCGCATCGGGCGGCTGGCGGGGCGAATGGGGATTTTGAAAATTGGGGCGGGGACGCACAACGAGCGCGATGTGCTGCGCCAGAAAGCCGAAAAAGGCCTGCGGGCGGTACGCGCCGCGCAGCAAGCGGGCTTGCTTCCTGGCGGCGGAACGGCCTATCTGCATTGCAGCGCGATGTTGGAATCTATGGAATGCGCCGATGGCGAGGAGCGGATGGGCGTGTTGGCCGTGTCACGCGCCTTGCGGCGTCCGTTCGAGCAGTTGCTTCACAATGCGGGGGTCGAACATCCGGCGCGGCTGGCGCATGAGATTACCCAATCGCCGCCGGGGTTGGTGTTCGATGTGGAGGAAAAGGAGCTTTGTCTGGCAGCCGAAATCGGCCTGTTCGACCCGGCGCGGGTGTTGAACATCGCGCTGGAAACCGCCTCCAGCGGGGCGCAGATGGCGCTCAGTACCGAGGTTATCGTTCTCAAGAAGAATCCACGAATCAGTTACGAACCGTGATTCGTACACGGATTGCACGGATTTTTATGGAGAAATCCGTGTATCCTAACCCGGACAAGCCGGAACCAAAAAGGCTGAAACACGAAGGACACAAAGG
>CAYLZI010000028.1:0-21124 GCA_964388215.1 uncultured Anaerolinea sp. | reverse complement strand
GTCAACCGTCCATTGCCCGACGAGCAGGTCAACGCCCTGGCCTACGAGACCGAAAAACTGCATCACGGCACGCCCTCCGGCATAGACAACACCGTCATCACCTACGCCAAACCGGTTTATTTTGCGCGCGGACAGCCAATTGAGACTTTTCGCGTCGCCCGCGCTTTCACGCTCGTCATCGCCGATACGGGCATCTCCGCTCCGACAAAGGAATCTGTCGGCGATGTGCGCAAACTGTGGCAGGCCGATTCAAGCAAATGGGAAGCGGTTTTCGACAAAGTAAGGGAAATTGTTCAAGCGGCGCGAAAGGCGATTGAAACCGGCGAAACTGGCAGCCTCGGCCCGCTCATGAACGCCAACCATACCTTCTTGCAAGAAATGACCGTTTCCTCGCCAGAACTCGACCGGCTGGTATTGGCGGCGCGAGAAGCCGGGGCCTTGGGCGCCAAATTATCGGGAGGCGGGCGCGGCGGGAATATGCTCGCGCTGGTCAATGCCCAAAGTGCTGAATCAGTCGCATCGGCGCTGCAATTCGCCGGGGCAAAAAACACCATCATCACCACAATTGAGGAAAAACGATGAGCGAAATCTCCCCCGGCCTAAAAGCCGAAACCGAAATCACCGTCAGCGAAGCCGATACCGCCGCCCGCTGGGGCAGCGGCCTGGTTCCCGTTTACAGCACGCCCGCCCTGGTTGGTCAAATGGAAAACACCGCCGTCGTGGCCCTGAGCGGGCATTTACCTGCCGGGCGGACCACCGTCGGCGGGCGTATCGATGTCCGTCACCTGGCCCCCACCCCGGTTGGCATGAGAGTGCGGGCTGTGGCCGAACTGGTCGAGGTGGAAGGGCGCAAACTGGTGTTCCGCGTTGAAGCCTGGGACGCAGTCGAAAAGGTCGGCGAGGCCACTCACGAGCGATTTGTGATAGACGAGGCCAAATTTATGGCGCGGGTGCAGGGCAAGTGATAAAGGGTGATATGGAACTTGCCGATGGGTTGCCGCTCGACTCGAAATTTCAGGCGTTCTTTTCCCAATCTTTAATAGCCGTTCTGATAATGGCCTGAACTTCCGGGTCTGGCACATCATCTACGCCGGCATAACGAGTCTTGCCAACGAATACAACCACTTCGCCAAGCGAACCTTCTTCCAGGTGAATTTCGCGGTTTGCCAGCGGGGAGGCGGCCAACCGTTTCTGGAGGAAATCGTCAATCATGGTGACGATGGAGGGCGGCCTGGTATTTTCCATTACTTTCAGGTCGTTTGCCATCAGGCTGCGGAATCCGCGCCCCAGGTCGATTTTCATTTTGTCTTCGTCTTTCGCGGCGGGGGGCTGGGTTTTTGTCGAAACGGAAGCAGGAACCAGAGGGGGGGGTGCTGGCGCAGGAGCCGGGGCTGCCGGGGCTGCCGGGGCTGGGGCAATTTTCCCATCTATCCAGGGTCGAATTTGTACGATGATATTTACCAGGCGCGAGCGCTGTTCGGCTGTTATTTCGTTCGGGGCAATGCGCGCGCCGTCCACTTCGAGATTCCAGGCCAGGCTTTTGTCGAGCGTGACCTTGAGGGCGGTATGTTCTTCTGGAAGGATGGGTTTTTCTGTTTCCTGCGCACTGGTGGGTGGCAATTCGGGTTTTTGGCGTTCTTCTAACATGCGGGCGGCGTATCCTGCAATCAGCGCGATGAGGACGGTAACTGCAAGAATAACCAAGGAAGTTCCGGGGGAGATTGTGGCAGTGGTTTCCATTATTTCACCTGACATTGCGGGCAGATATGCGTGCTGCGCTGCCCCACGATGAGCCGTTCGATAGGCGCACCACAAACCGGGCAGGGCTGGCCTTCTCGGCCATAGGCCCGAAAGTAGTTTTGGAAATCCCCGCCCCGGTAGACCCAATCAATACTTGCGCCATTATGCTCGATTCCGGCCATCAAAACGGTTTGAATTGCGTGATAAAGCCGCGCGGCTTCGTCAGAATTGATTGTATTTGAATTTCGCAAAGGATGCAGCCCCGACAAATGTAATGCCTCGTCGGTGTAAATATTCCCCAACCCGGCCACGAAGGATTGGTCTAGCAGCAAGGGCTTCACCAGGCGACGATATTTTTGCAAGCGGGCATAGAATTCCCGCGGGGTAAAAGCCGGGTCGAACGGTTCCGGGCCGAGGCTGCCAACCACGTCTTCGGGATGCGCCGTCAGCCAGGCGCGCCCAAATTTGCGTGTGTCGTTGAAAACCAGCGCGCGCCCGTCGGAGAGTTCGAGGATGAGCCGGTCGCGTTTTTCGGGCGGGTAAGGCAGCGGGCGCAGGTATAGGTCGCCGCTCATGCGCAAATGGATGAATAGATGCAGTTCGGTGAGTTGAATATCGAGATATTTGGCGCGCCGCCCAAGGCCGGTGATTTCGCGCCCGCCGATTTGTCTGGCAAACTGTTCGGGGGAGGGGGTTGCCAGGGTTCGCGGCCAAAGCAAGTTGGCAGACTGAACAATGCGCCCGGTCAATTCGGGGCGCAGGGAACGGGCAATCGTCTCTACTTCCGGCAGCTCAGGCATGTTACTCGTTGAACATCTCACCCACGCTGCGGCCCTGGTGCGCCCGCAGGATGACTTCGCCAATCAACCCGCTAACGGTGATGATGGCCAGGCGGTCTTTAATCAGCACCTGTTTTTCTGCCGGGATGGGGACGGTGTCGGTGGTGATAAACTGCTTAACAGGCAGGGTTGCCAGCCGGTCCACCGCATTGGCAGAGAAGATGGGATGCACGCAAACCACATATACATCACGCGCACCTTTTTCTTTAACCAGGTTAACCGCCTGAATGATGGAGCCGCCCGTATCAATTTCATCATCCACCAGGATAACATCGCGGTTTTCCACATCCCCAATCACAGTTAGCGCCTGGGCTTTTGCGTCGTTTGCCACGCGGCGTTTTTCGATGAAGGCAATTGGCGATTCGATGTCGGCGGCAATGTTGCGGCCTTTTTTTGCAAATCCCAAATCAACGGTAACGACCACCGGGTCTTTCATCTTGCTGCGTTCAGAGCGCAGGTAATCGGAAATAAGGTAAAAACCCGTCATTACATCGCCTGGAATAGAGAAAAATCCCTGCACCTGCCCGGCGTGTGGGTCGAGCAAGATGTAGCGGTCGGCCCCGGCCACTTCAATCATATCAGCCATCAGGCGGGCGGTAATTGGCACGCGCGGCTGGTCTTTTTTATCAGAACGGCCATAAGCCAGGTAGGGGATGACCGCCGTCACGCGCCCCGCCGAATCCAGCTTGAGTGTTTGCAACAGGATGAGCAATTCCATCAAGTTACGATGCACCGGGGACGAAGTCGTTTGCACCACATAGACATCCTGTCCGCGCACGCTGGAATGCAGCTTGACGAACAGGTTTTCATTGGGAAACTGGATAATATCCCGTCCGCAGAGCGGCGCTTTCACATAATCGGCAATTTTCTGCGCCAGGTCGGGCGAACCGGTTCCGGCATACAGTTTGATGCCGCCATAAACTTTCATATCATGTTGGTCAACACGAGCCATGCTTGAAACCTTTCAATTATTACTTTCGTTCAAAAGTCGGCAGACCGCTTCACGCGGAGATACTTCCCTGTTTTGGATGGATACAAACATAGATTCTATGTTTTCTGGGGAGATTTTGGTGAGGAAGCGGGCGACGAGCGTTTCCTGGAGCAGCAGCTCGAACTCAGTCTGTAACCGGGCGCGTTCCCGACGCGCCCAATCTCCGCTGGAACGCAGGTGCGCCACATGCCGTTCAATCGCATCTAGCAATTCTGGCAGCCCTTTGCCCTCGGTCGCCACCGTGCGCTGCACTGGTGGAATCCAAAGCCGGAAGTTGGCAGGTTCGTCTCCGTTCAACCCCGCTCCACTCCACTCCGGGGGCTTTTCCATCACCTGCCCATGATGCCTGAACACCTTACGCATCGGGTGCGCCAGTTCCAACATGGTTTTGAGCGCCCGCTCAGTCGATTCTACGCCGGGGCGGTCGGCCTTGTTAATGACCAAAATATCGGCAATCTCCAAAATCCCGGCTTTAATCGCCTGGATGTCATCTCCCAGCCCGGGGGCTTCCACAACGAGGGTGGTGTGGGCCAGCCGGGCAATATCCACCTCGCTTTGGCCTGCTCCCACCGTTTCGACAAGAATCACATCGAACCCGGCAGCGTCGAAGACCTGTGTTACGGCGGCAGTGGCGGCAGCCAGCCCGCCCAACGCCCCACGCGAAGCCATCGAGCGGATGAACACGCCGGGGTCGCCCGAAAGGTCGCGCATCCGCACCCGGTCGCCCAGCACGGCCCCGCCCGTAAATGGGCTGGATGGGTCTATTGCCACAATCGCCACCCGTTTGCCCTGCTTGCGAACATGCAGCGCAACCTGGTTAACCAGCGACGATTTGCCAGTGCCGGGCGCGCCAGTTACGCCAATCAAATGCGCCCTCCCGGTATGCGGAAAGAGCGCATTCAGGGTCAGACGACCCTCAGTCGTGTCATTTTCAACGCGAGATAGCAGGCGCGCCAACGCCAGCCTGTCGCCGTTAAGGATGGGTTGCGCCAGTTCCATGCCCAAAGTTTGAGAACGGTTCAGGCGACTACGCCAGGAATAGCGGAGCGAATATCGGCGATGATTTGCTCGGTGGGCGCGCCAGGGCCATAAACGCCGGTGACACCCATTTCTTTCAGCCGGGGCGAGTCTTCATCGGGGATGATGCCGCCAATGAAAACGCGCACATGCTCCTGCCCGTTGGCTTTGAGCAGTTCCAACACGCGCGGAACCAGCGCCATGTGCGCGCCAGAAAGAATGGATAGCCCAACGACATCCACATCTTCTTGCAAGGCGGCTTCGGCAATCATTTCGGGTGTTTGGCGCAGGCCGGTATAAATCACTTCCATCCCTGCATCGCGCAGAGCGCGGGCCACCACTTTGGCGCCCCGGTCATGTCCATCGAGGCCTGGCTTGGCGACGAGAACGCGGATTTTCTGTTCGGGCATTCTTCCTCCGTAATGCGGAATACGTTCCGCAGTCTGAAAGCGACATAAAATTTGTTCGATGCGCCCAGATGCGTTGCAAAGGTATGCAATGCAATCGCTGCGCGGTCGCTGAACAATAGATAGAAATTATACTATGCCAAATCAACCCAATGTACTGCTTGCCCGCTGCAATATATGGCGTTCTCAAAGTCGCGCGTTTCCCTCATCCCCAGCCCTTCCCCCGCCGGGGGAAGGGAATTTCCCCTCTCCCACCGGGAGAGGGGCAGGGGCGATGGAGAAACTTGCTTTCTTGAGAACGCCATACAGGCGAAATACAATGTTATGACGGTTGTTCTATAATTTATGCTATACTTTGTCTATGGACTCGACGCAAGCGCACTGGCCCATGTGGATGGATTCCCTGCGCCGCCAAAAACTGGACGGGCTTGCCATCTGGCTGCTTGAAGCCGCCGCACCCCTGCATATCCTCGCCGCGCAGCTCATTTATATCGGTCAACCACTTGCCTCGCCACAGGCAGGGCTGCGCATGAACGCCATTGCGCGCCTGCTAGAGCGGGGCGATGAAGCCCAGACCTTTGCCGCCTACCTGAAAGGACAGCAACAGTGACTCCGCAATCGGCCGGGATGCTCGGAATTGGCATCGTCATCTTCGCAGGGTTATTGTTGGCGTTGCTGACCCTGCTTTACAGGCGTTCCCCACTTTACTTCAGGAATATCCTTGCATTTATGCGCGCGCGCCGCGCGGCCAGCCTGGTCGTGGAGGATGGCACGCGCCTGCATGTTTCGATTGGCAGCGCCAACCTGCTCACCCCCGCATCCGCATCAGCATTGGCGGGGCTGGCGCTTATTCGCCACCTGGGGGAAGTGACCTCACTCAGCGACCACCCACCCATGACCACCACCGGCAGCGCCACCCTGAACTTGCTCGCGCAAGATACCTTGCGGGCAGCGCACGAAACGGTTGCCGCCGAGCAGGCTTTCGACATAAATAATGGCCGTCTGACCGGTCTAACGCCGCTCTCTTATGTAGCGGGTGTCATACCAGCCATTCGGGATGAGAGAATCTCTACCCATGTAATCATTGGCAATTTTGGGCCAGAAGTGGGGTTGCTCACCGAAGCCGCCGACCGGCAAAAGACGCCTGTTGTGGCCGCCAGCGACAGCCTGCCAGCCCAGGCAGTGCTATATGCCACTACCCAAGAACCGCTCATCGGCGAGGAACTATTTGCAGCTGGGGCTTATACTCAGGCCGGGCCGGGCCACGCCGCGAGCTTGCTGACGCAGGATGTTTTGCGCTGGCTCATCATCCTCGCCCTGATTGGCGGCGCGCTCTTAAAAATGGCAGGACTTCCGTGAGACGCATTTTCCCCATCATCAACGCTGTTATTGCCATCGGCGCGGGGCTGATTGTCCTGATTGGCTATTTTGTTGATGCCCAAGGCATGATGCAAGTTCGCCTGCTCTTATTCCAGTGGGCAGTCATCGTCGGCGGGGTGGCGGTGCTGGTTGGTATCTGGAACTTGTTTTCGGTTCATCTTCAAAAAATTCGCTCAAAAAAACCAGGCTCTATCTACAGTCTCGTTTTGCTTTTCTTCCTCCTGCTGACCCTTTTCTTGCTCTATTTCCCGCTCCTGTTACAAAACTTGGCAGCTGGCGAGCCTGCTCAGGCCAACGTCGTCAACGCAATTATTCTGGATGGTATCATCATCCCGGTTGAAGTCAGTCTGATGGCTGTGTTGGCAGTTACATTGATTGTTGCCGCCATTCGCGTATTGCGCGCCCGCGCCGACCTGCCTGCCATTGTGTTCCTGGCAACAGCATTCGTGGTACTATTAGGAATTGGGCTGCGCTCTTTTCTGGGTCAAATCCCCATTATCGGTGAGATGGCTCAGTCACAGATTGTCACGAATATCCTGGCGCTGGGTGGCACGCGCGGCATCCTGATTGGCGTCGCGCTTGGCACTCTCGCCACCGGGCTTCGCATTCTGCTTGGCATTGATCGACCATACGGAGGCAAATAGTGGCTGACGTCAAATGCCCCTCCTGTGGAAAGACCAATCCATCAGAGCTGGAAATCTGCCAGTTCTGCGGCACCCTGCTCCGGCAAACCCGCACTGAACCGCTCGAACCACTCTCGCCCGGGCAAATTCCAGAGAGAAAAGCCACTTCTGAGTTAGAGCGCACCCTGCCTGGCTGGCTTCGTGACGCCCGCCGCGCCGGGAGTGAACCCAATACGTCCCCTGTCCCGCAAGTTAAAGTTCCGCAAGAGTTGCCGCCTCCCACACCAAAACGTGACAAGGCGCCAGAAGCTCCGCTCGATTTGCTGGCCGGTCTTGCCCAAGCGGGCGGGGATGATGAAGAAATTCCAGACTGGCTAAAAAGCCTGCAAGGCGAAACACCCGCGCCTTCCGCGTCCAAAGTCGAGGCGCAAGAGACCCCTGCCTGGCTGGAAGATTTGCAAAAAGAGCCTGAAAAAGCAGAACAGCCTCCTCAAATAGAGGCCTGGGGATTTTCCAGCGAGGCCGCAACCTTCGACTTTAACGAGAGCGAAGAACCCGCCCAATCTTTTGGAGATACACCCGATTGGCTGAGCTCGCTGACAAAGCAGGAAACTGCTCTGCCGCAAACCCAATCGCCTGCGGAAGAATCCCACGCCTTGCCTGACGCAGAGTTTGGCGAGGCGCCCGGCTGGCTCGCCTCGTTGGGTGAGTTCAAGACATCATCCCAGCAGCCCCAACCAGACGATGCGCCTTCTGCCCCAAGCGGAGACCTGCCCGAGCCCGACTGGCTGGCAGATTTGCAAAGCCCTACGCCAGCAACCGCAAAAACCCCAGAGGTTGAACATCTCGCCAGCGACCTGCCGGATTGGATGAGCGGATTGCAAGACTCTGTCCCGGCCACAGCCCCGGCAGTTGAGCCGTTGCCTCCCGCCAGCGACCTGCCGGATTGGATGAGCGGCCTGCAAGACTCTGTCCCGGCAGCTGAGCCGTTGCCCGTCGCAGAAAGTCCGCTTGGCGATTTGCCAGACTGGCTGGCATCTGCAACGGGAGCAGAACCGGCACAAGAAACTGCGCCAACGCCCGAAACGCCTGCCCAAGAGCCGCCCCAGCGCCAGCCCAAGCCCTTCCCAACTGGTTCGCTAGACGAAATCAAGTCTCTGGCAGAAGGTGAACCTGCCCCAGACTTTTTGAGCGGGCTGATGATGGTCGAGGGAGAGAAAAAGCCAGAAGCTGAACCCAGCGCGCTGCCCGACTGGTTGACCTCGATGACTGCTGGAGTGGCAGCAGCAGATTCCATCGAAACCGAATTAACGCACCCAGCCGAGTCTGAAAAACCCGTCGAGGCGGAAACAGCCACCTTCACCCTCCCCAGCCTCGAAACGGAATTGCTTTTTCCTGAATCCACTCCTGCTGAAACGCAAAACATCGACTCTCTCTTGCTGGATGATGTGCCTGACTGGTTATCCGGGTTTAGGCCAGAAGTGGAGCAACCCGCCGAAACCGCCGCGTCCGAAGACGCTTTGCGCCCAGTTGAGTTGCCTTCTTGGGTGCAGGCCATGCGCCCGGTCGAGTCTATGCTCACCGGAACCGAATCGGTGGATGATGGAGATGAAGAAATCGAACAGAACGGCCCGTTGGCAGGGTTTCGCAGCATTCTTCCGGTTGTTGCCGATGGGCTTGCAATCCGCAAACCCAAGACGTATGCTCTCAAACTTCAGGTGGATGAAACCCAGCGCAAACAAGCGGCTTTGCTAGAGCAGCTGCTTTCTTCAGAAAACAAGTCGAAAGCAGTGCCTGCGCCCCAAGAAACGACGGCTTTGCTGCGTCCCCTGCGCTGGGCGTTGTTTGCAATCTTGGTTTTGGCGGCGCTTATCCCGTCCATTTTCGGCACCCGCGCCTTCCCTGCGCCTGCGCTCCCGAATAATGCCAACTCTCCATTTAGTAAATTTTATGACACACTTGCAAATACCGTCCCAGATAGCGCTCCGGTGCTGGTGGTGACGGACTATCAGCCAGGCTTTGCCGGAGAGATGGAGCAAGCCGCCGCGCCGGTAGTGACGCACCTGATGCGCAAAAACGCGCAGATGGCATTCATCTCTACATCTCCTGTGAGCGCGGAAATGGGAGAACGGCTGCTACGAAAAGGCCGGGCGTTTTACAAGAAAAACGGGCAAGATGCGCCTTCGTACCAGCCTGGCAAACAATACCTTTTCTTGGGATATCTGCCCGGCGGGGCAGCCGGCGTAAAGGCTTTTGCCGAACAGCCGCAAAGAATGACCGGGGTGGACTCTCTCAACGGCGACTTGTGGCAAACGGATATGCTGCGCGATAAGGTTGCCGACATTTCCGGTTTTGCCGCCGTCATCGTCATTACCGACGACCCCGATAATGGGCGATTGTGGATTGAGCAGACCGGCGCGCGCTTGGGCAATACCCCTATGTTGATGATTACCAGCGCCCAGGCCGGGCCGATGCTTCAACCGTATGCCGTTTCGGGGCAGTTGAGCGGGCTGGTGGTTGGCCTGGAGGGGGGGGCGTTCTATGAGAAGCGGGATGCCCAGCCCGGCGATTCGTACCCCGGCCACATTAAGGCGCTTTACTGGGATGGCTTTGGCGCGGTGCTGATTGTGGCACTGCTTGCAATTTTCATCGGCGCGCTTTGGAGTCTGGTGGAACGCTTTCGCGCCGGCAAAGAAGTGACAGGACAGGACGAGGCATAGCATGGAAGACCTACTCATTGGCCTGCTTAGTTTCCTGTTTACAGTGTTGATATTGAGTTACATCATCGGCGACAGCCCGGCCTTTCGGCTGGCTGTTCACGCTTTTGTGGGCGTGGCCGCCGGGTATGTAGCCGCGACTGTCTTTCGCCAGGTGGTGGTGGATAAACTGTTTATGCCGTTGTTCGTTGGCTCCCCGCTTGACCGCGCTTTGATGGTGTTCCCGTTGATGATGAGTTTTATGTTGCTGGCAAAGATGTCGCCGCAGTTAGAGTGGTTCGGGCGCCCGGTGGTCGCCTTCCTGGTGGGCGTTGGTACGGCGACCGCCGTTGCGGGCGCGGTGCTTGGCACATTATTCCCCCAAATCGGTGCGTCATCGGCCATGTTTGGGCAGGGTTTGGGGAGTATTGCATCGGGCCTGCTCATCCTGTTTGGCACCATCTCGACGATTGCTTATTTCCAGTTTACGGTGCGTAAGGCAAATGCTGGCAGCCGTGGAAAAATCATGGCGCTCTTGGCCCTGGTTGGGCAAGTATTTATCGCCATTGCGCTTGGCGCAGTCTTTGCAGGGGTGCTGGCGGCAACGTTGACCGCTTTTGTTGACCGCATCCAGTCCATCGTGCTGTTTTTAGATTTATTGATTCCAAAATAGAATCCTTATGCCTGCCTCTCTCATAGATGGTCATTCCCTGTTATCCGTTGATGTGGGCGCGGTTACAACGCGCGCCGCATACTTCGATGTCGTCGAAGGCCAGTACCGCTTTATTGGCATGGGACACTGCCCCACTACAAATTTTGGCGCGACGCGCAACTTGGTGCTGGGCGTGCAATTGGCCGTTGAAAACTTGCAAAGCCTGACTGGCAAACAGCTCATGGACGAAGAGGGCCGACTGCTCATCCCTTCGCAGCCAGATGGCGCAGGCGTAGATGGCATGGTGACGACTTTTTCTGTCGGCGCGCCCATCAAAACATTGATTATTGGCTTATTGCCCGAGGTATCGCTTAAGTCCATCGAAAAATTGGCACACGCCACCTATGCGAGAATTGTTGACAGCATCAGCCTGAACGACTCCCGCCGGTTGGATGAGCAGGTCAACGCCATTATTCGCCACAATCCCGAATTGGTATTGATTGCGGGCGGGGTAGATGGCGGCGCAACCCAATCTATCAATAATCTGATTGAAACTGTCGGACTCTCCGCATACTTAATGCCTGATGGGCAGCGCCCGGCTATGCTCTATGCGGGAAATCGCGCCCTGGCTGGCAGCATTCGGGCGGCATTGTCGAAAATTGCTTCGGAATTGGTAATTTGCTCTAACGTGCGCCCGGCATTGGAGGTGGAAGACATCGGCCCAGCGCAGCGGGAACTTGCCAACCTGACAACCAACATCCGTCAACGCCAAATGCCCGAATTAGATGAGTTGCGCGTCCTATCGGGGGGCATCATCCTGCCTTCTGCTTATGCGCAGGGGCGCATGGCGCGCTTCCTTTCCAGCTACTATGGCGCGAACAAATATGTTCTGATTGCCGATATTGGCGCTTCTGCGGTTTCGATGGCGGCCTCGTTTGGGGAGCATCTGCATCTGAACGTCTTCTCTCAATTCGGGCTGGGTGAGCCGCTTGCCGGGCTGCTGAAGCATACAACACTGGATGAGATTGCCCGCTGGCTGCCGATGGAAATACCCATCGAAACCACGCGCGATTACCTGTACCAAAAATCGCTTTACCCCCAATATGTTCCGGCTACCCGCGAGGAACTGTTTATTGAGCAGGCAATTGCCCGTCAAAACCTGTTGTTATCTGCGCATACAATGGTACAACGTCTGCCTGGGCGGTATCGAAACCGGGGCGGTTTTCTGCCATCCTTTGAACCAATCCTGGCGAGCGGGGCAGTATTAACCAATGCCCCCTCTCTCGGTCAGAAACTGCTTATGCTGCTAGATGGACTGCAACCATCCGGGATTACGACCCTGGTGTTGGATAATAACAACCTGCTTTCTATGTTGGGCGTAGCCGCTGAAGTCAATAGCCTGCTGCCCGTCCAGGTTATGGATGCGGGCGTCCTGGCCTCCCTGGCGACAGTCATCTCGCCGGTGAGTGATGCGGCCTATGGCACGCCAATTGTGCGCGTTAAACTCATCCGCGAAGATGGTACCGCCATGACCAGTGAAGTCAACATGGGCAACCTGCAAATCTTGCCGCTAGACAACGGGCAAACTGCGCGGCTGGAACTGCGCCCGTTGCGCAATGCGGATGTGGGGCTCGGTCCCGGACGCGCCGGGGCAGTGGATGTGATTGGCTCATCGCTTGGCGTGGTCATAGACGCGCGCGGACGGCCCTTGCGCCTGCCCTCCAACGCAGCAGAGCGAGTTAAATTGCTCAAAAAATGGCTCAAAACGGTGGGAGGTTAACCATGCTTGCACCGCTCACTCATATCATCCCGCTTGCCACCATTATGCGCACGCGCCGGATGCCTGTTGAAGGCAAAATCATCGCCGGGGTTGGGCAAAAAGTCAACCCCACCGATACAGTCGCAGAATCGGTTGTGGGTCGCAAACACCTGGTCATTGATGTAGCGCAAAAGCTAGATGTCCCCCAGCGCGATGCCGCCAAACTCATCAAAGTAAAAAAGGGGCAGCAAGTTGCCAAGGGCGATTTATTGGCAGAATCGCCGAGTTTGTTTGGAAAAGAAGTTATCGCCGCTTCCAATGGAACGATTGTCGCCGCCGGAAGCGGAAAGGTTGTCATCGAAACCGGGGGGGCTATTTTTGAACTCCAGGCTGGCATCCCTGGTGTGATAGCGCAAGTCATCGGGTTGCGCGGCGTCGTCATACGCGCCACAGGCGGGGTCGTCCAGGGAGTTTGGGGCAACGGAAAACTTGATTATGGCGCTATGCACAGCCTGATGGAAAGCCCCGAAGATGTATTTGAACCGGCGCGAATTGATGTCAGCCTGCGCGGCTCGATTTTGCTCGGCGGTCATGTGGAAACTCAGAAAGTTTTCCAAAATGCGGCAGACCTGACAGTGCGAGGGCTGGTTATTACCAGCCTCAGCCCGGCCCTGCTCCAGGCTGCGAGCCAAGCGCCTTTCCCGGTGCTTGTTCTGGAAGGGTTTGGGCGCCGTCCGATGAATGCCAATGCTTATAAGCTGCTCAGTACGAATGTCAAGCGGAATGTTTCAATTAACGCCGAAACTCCCAACAGGCATAATAACGCGCGCCCCGAAATTTTCATTCCACTGCCTGTTACGCAGGAACCACCTGAACCCCGCGAAGCAGAAACATTTGCTCCTGGTCAGTTGGTGCGCGTCGTTTTCCTGTCGAAACCGGGACAATTGGGAACCATACTACAATTGCGCCCAATGGTTACCCTTCCCAACGGAATCAAGACCGATTCTGCCGAAGTGCGCCTCGAAAACGGGGAACAAATCCTGGCTCCGCTCACCAATCTGGAAGTGCTGGGGTAAAATATATAGACCTACGCGAGGAGAATGAACATGGCCAACACATTTATTTTCGATGATGAGGAAGAGAAGCAGCCCGCAACCGAAACGCTGCAAGAATATCCATCCGATGAAGTAAACGATGAAGACGATGGCGAAGAGGAGGAAGGCGAAGGCAGTAATCGCACATTTCTCATTGTTGCCATCGTGCTGGGGGTTATCATCCTGCTCGCCCTGATTTGCGGGACAGTCTTCGCGTTTACGGTCTTTATCCCTTCCCAAAATGCAGCCAGGGCAACCGAGACCGAGCAGGTTATGCAGGCTTTCAACATGACCCAGGCCGTTGAGCAACAGACCGCCATCGTCCAATCGTTCACGGCCACCCCAACCATGACTGAAACCTCCCTTCCGGAGCCTACCGCAACGCCTCTTATCATGCCATTCCCCACTGAAACCCAACCTGCCCAGGCCATAGACCCAGCAACTGCCACCTTCCAGGCCCTTGAAACGCGGTTGGCTCAAGTTAATGAGACTGCCACAGCCCAGGCAATCTTGGGGCCGGGAACTGCTACGCCTACCGGGCGCGCGGGAATTGCATCTCCGACTGCTCTTTCTAACACCGGCTTTGCCGATGAAGTGGGCTTACCTGGTCTGTTCATTGCGGCTGTTGTCTTGTTGGCAGTTATCTTGCTGGCACGCCGATTGCGTCAACCTCCCCTCGCGCGCTAGTACCAAGTCGAGAACCGCCTGAAGCAGCCATGCTGACCTTGCATGTTTATAAGTGCCAGGCACTAAAAGACACAAAAACGAAAAATCTCCCAGGCAGAGCAACCTGGGAGATTTTTGATTCGTAGCGTAAATTTTATGGCGCGATTTTTATATTACATGGGTGCATCTCTTAACCTACCATGGGAAACGCGGCGCACCGCCTTACAGGTTATTCTCCACTTTTCGTCCTTTGGGCTGTCTGAGCGGCGCTTGCAAGAAAAAGGTGCTGCCCTTACCCAACTGACTTTCCAGCCAAACTTTGCCGCCATGCCGCTCTGCAATAGAACGGACAATTGCCAGCCCCAGGCCTGAACCTTTTTGCTCACGCGCCTCGCGCTGACCACCACGGTAGAATTTCTCAAACAAACGCGGCTGGTCTATGGGAGCGATGCCAATCCCTGTATCATCAACTTCAAACTGAATTCCATCCGCGATGATTTTCAGTGTGACGCTGACCCGGCCACCCTGCGGGGTGTACTTGATGGCGTTTTCTACCAGGTTATACATGGCCTGCTCGAGCAGGGCCGAGTCGGCTTCTACCAGGGGCATGGTGTTTTCGGGCAGGCGCAGGGTAAGCGTGATGTTTTTCTGAGCCGCCTGAGGCTGGAGCGTGCTGACAACCCGTTCCACTGTATCAGTCACGGGAACCATTTGCAGGTTCAAGCCAACGCCGGCGTCAATGCGTCCCAGGTCGAGCAGGTTGTTGACCATGCGCGACATATTTTCGACACCGAACACGATTTTCTTAACATAGCCCTGTTGCTGCTCATTGAGCGCGCCTACCATCTCCAGCATGGTCGCGTACCCGCGCATCAGCGTTAGCGGTGAGCGCAGGTCGTGACTCACAGTGCTTACAAATTCCGTTTTCAGGGTATCTAGTTGTTTGAAGTGGGTAATATCACGTAAGATGCACACCCGTCCCACCGAGCGGCCTTCTGCCACCACAGGCGAGGCTGTTGCCAGGTAAATCTGGTTATTGAGCAGGGTGACTTCCGCCGATAGTTTGTCGGGGGGGGCATCAATGCTCATAATGTTGATGAGCGGCTGCTGGGTGAGCAGATTCTCTATGGGCTGGCCTTCCCCAATTCCCACCGCCGCGCCCAGGGCTTGCCAGGCTGCCGGGTTCGAAAGCAACAAGCGGTTATATTGGTCAGTCACCAGCACCGGGTCCGGAGTCGAGGCCAGGATGGCGGCCAGCCGCTGCCGCCCCACCTCGGCGGTGCGAAACAGATGATTATTGGAAGCGGCCAGCGCGGCCTGTCCGGCCAGCGTAGTCAGGAAGCGTACATCGGCTTCAGAAAACAGACGCGGCTGGTCGAACCCGGCCCACAAAACGCCGTAGTGACGATTCTCATGACGTAATGAGACGGCCATCAGCGAGGCCGGCAGCGATCGCCCAGCGCTAATTTCCAGCCCGCGCGCGCGAAATACGTTGGTTAGAACCATCCGTTCCTGCTGTTGCGCCAGTTTGATAATCTGGTCATCGAGATAGGCATATTTTTCTTTGGAAGGGCCAAGCGCAAAGATGGATACCTGCTCTCGCTCTGCGTCTTCTTCCAGGGGGTGCATAACCACTCGCACCGTATTCGCGCCAGTCGCCAGCACCGCCTCCAACACTGGCTGGATGGCATCTTGCAAGTCGAGGCTAGATGCCACGCCCTGACTGACGAGCAGCAGACGGTTTAACTCTTCCAGGCGCGATTGCAGGCTGACGCGCATTTGCTCGAAGGCGCGCCGCAGTTGACCGACCTCGTCCACGCCATCGACGGACATGGCATGGTCAAGCTGCCCTTGGGCGATGCGCACTGCTTCGCTCGACAGACTTTGCAAGGAGGTGGTGACCGCTTTCAGCCCAAAACGCAGGGAAACCAGCGCAATGACCGCCAGGGCTAAAATCATGGCTGAAAGCGGGGTGGCAATGTCGAGGGCGAGCTGCTGAGACTGTTGGGCCGGGACAGTCAATACCACCGCCCACGAGCGACCGGCAACCGGCTGGTAATAAACCAGGTTGCGCGTTCCGCCACGCGAAGTATCGTCGAAAAACCCGGCTGCTGTTTCAATGCGGCCCGAATATGGATTCATCACCTGCTGGGCAGCGGGGTGATACAAGATGCGCCCACGCTCATCGAGCAAAATCCCCTCGCCGCCCATCTCTTGCATTGACTTTAAGCTGTTGAGCAGTGGCTGAGAGAATGGGTTGCTCTCAAGGCCGGCGCGCGCCACAAGGACGCGCGCTGGCAGGTTATTGGCAGGGTCTAGAATGGCAATAATGAACGAGATGCGGGCAGGTTTCCCGGAAGATTCGGGAGGAATGCTGTAGGTTTGGCTAATAACGCCGTTGAGAGCCAGTTCGATGGCTGTATTTTCTTCAGGATACAGACCAGGCAGGCTGCCAGGCGTGGGCGGGTAATTTGCCAACACCTGTTTATCCCGGTCGAATATCAACAATTGGTCATAAAATGGGATGGCGCGTATCTGTTCACCCAGCGCATTCGATAGTGATTCGCCTGAATCGGTTGCCGCTTGCGGAATTTGGGCCAGTTGGGCGGCCAGGCTCTGCCCTGTTTCCATAAATAGCGGCACGCTCTGGGCGGCCAGTTCCGCCGTTCCCTTCATTCGTTTGCTCAACATCTCGCGCGCAGAGTTCCCAGCCACAACCCAGTTGCCAACCAACAGCGACAAGAGCAGCAAGATGGTCAACGCGCCCGTGCCAAACAAGAAGCGTGCCTCAAGACTGCGTTCTGTGGGAGATGGCTGGAGCGGCTGTCGGCGTCCAAACGGCGATGGGAAGGCAAACACCAAAACTTGCGCGAAAATCCCCCCGATGAGCAATTCGGATGCAATTGCCAGGGTTGCGTTGGGTGCGCTGGACACGGCATAAATCAGGCTATCTGCGATGGAGAGAGTGGCCGGGTCTACCACTGTGAGGAAAGAATCAACGATGTAGATGGGGAAGTAAAGAATGGCGAGCGCAGCAGAGGCTGCCAACGGTTGGCTAATCAGGCGGAAGGAGCGCGTGCGGTATCGCTGCCGCACCGCAATGCTAAACAAACCGCTGAGCAGTGCAAATTCGAGAGGAGTAAAAATACTGTGTGAATCCCACAAGAAACGCAACAAGCCCGCGCTTAAGCCGGTAAGGGCTGCCGCAAGTGGGCCGAGCAAACCACCAGCCAGCATCCATGGCAAGGCGGAAAGCAACATCAGCGCGGGACCTTTCAATTCTTGGGGGGAGTTGGGAACAAGCAGGGCAGTTCCTGCGGGCAGCCGCAATCCAAAAGACAACGCAAAGCCAATTTGCAACAGGAGCAGCGCCGCGAAGATTCCCCAGGCGCGACCCTGCCATGCAGGCTGAAAATGCCGCCAAGACCAAATATACCAGGCGAGCGAAACTGCCAATAAAAACCACCCCGCCATGCCTAGCAGGGATGGGAAGAGCAAGACGGGATAAGAATCGGGCAGCCAGAGAATAATATCCATAACAAGAGACGCTGCAAGAATCATGCCGCAACGAAATGATTATAGCATGAGCAGCCAGATTTTCTCGACAACAGCGTCATTTGCCAGGCAGCCCAATTTGGGATATAGTGTGGTGCTTTGCCATCATTCATCGCTTGGAGAAATTCGCATGACCTACGCCCTGAAACATCCCCTCATTGTTACCCTGCGCGAGTTAAAAGGCAACCCGCGCGTTACCGTGCTGACCGAAGTGATGTTCGGCATCCCCTACAACATGTTCATGCCGTTTTTTTCGGTTTACATGCTGGCACTGGGCGTCACCGACCAGCAAATTGGCGGCCTCGCCAGCCTGGGGTTGGTCATTCAGATATTTTCGGCCCTGTTGAGCGGCGCAATTGTAGATAAATTTGGCCGCCGCCTGACGCTCCTGCTATGCGACCTGCTCAGTTGGGCCATCCCCTGCCTGGTGTGGGCCATTGCCCAAGACGTGAATTACTTTATCATCGCTGCCGCGCTGAACAGTTTTTGGCGCATTTCGCACACCGCTTGGACTTGTCTAATGGTGGAGGATGCCGAGGAACGCCACCTTGTTCATATTTGGACCTGGATTACCATTTTTATGGTCTGCTCGGCCTTCTTTGCCCCGCTGGGCGGTTGGTTCGTAAACCGCTTTGGGTTGGTTCCCGCTGCGCGCGGATTATTCCTGTTTGGGGCGTTTATGCTGGCCGCCAAGGCCATCGTGCTTTACATCTACTCGCATGAAACCGTGCGCGGCATCCAGCGCATGGCCGAAGCGAAAGGACAATCGCTATTTAGCCTGCTGGGTGAATATCGCAGCGTATTCGGTCAATTAATACACTCGCGCCCCCTGCTGGCCGCCCTGGCGTTGATGGTCATTACCAACATCTACACCACCATTAGCAGCAGTTTTTGGGGCGTGTTATTCACATCTAAACTTGGCTTTGCCGATTCGGAAATTTCGATTTATGTAGCGCTGCGCTCGATTATCATGACCATCTGCTTCTTCCTGATTGGCCCGCGCCTGACCAACTTGCACCGAATCCGCCTTCCATTATGGGCTGGTTTCGCGGCCTTTTTCATTAGCCAACTGCTGTTAGTCGTCATGACTCCCCGCGCTATTCCACTGCTGGTGTTAAGTGTTGCACTGGAAGCGGTTGCCTCGGCTTTGGTCAGCCCCATGACCGAATCGATGCTGGCGCTCTCGCTCGAATCAAAAGAACGCGCCCGCATCAGCGCGATGGTCTATGTGGCGCTGATTGTGTTAATTTCGCCCTTCGGGTGGATCGCCGGGCAGCTTTCGGCCATAGACCGCGCCCTGCCTTTTACCCTCAACATGGCGCTTTTTGCGCTTGGGGCATTGTTTGTAGGGTTTATTGGCAAGCCGGGATTTTTGCATCCAGCCACAGCGGAGTAAGTCTTTCTCCGTGTGTCATCGCGCTATCTGCCAAACAGCGCGCGAACAACCGCTATCCCCGCCGATTCGGATGCCACCAACACCCGGTCGCCTTCCAGAAGCATGATATCGCCGCGCGGCAGGAACAGGTCTTCGCCGCGCTGGATGAGGACGAGTAAGACGCTATCGGGCAGGCCAATTTCCAGGATGCGCTTGCCGCAGGCTGGCGAACCGGCTGTGACTTTCATCTCTACCAATTCGCCATGGTACTTATCCAAAAAGGTTTCAGGCAGGTTGCCGGGTTCACCGGGCGGTTTGGGGTCGCAGACCTTCAGCAGACGCGCCGCAAAGGGGATGCTGCTGCCCTGTACCAGCACCGAAAGTAGGACAACAAAAAAGACGATGTGGAATAGAGCTGAAGCCTGCTCCAGCCCCGCCACCAGCGGGAATGTTGCCAGAACGATGGGGGCCGCGCCGCGCAAACCTACCCACGAAATCATCAGTTTTTCGCGCAGGGTGAAGGGAAAAGGCTGTAATGTGATGAATACGCTTAACGGGCGCGCAACCAGGGTGAGGAAAATGGCAATCAGCAGGCCGCCCAGCGCAATGACAGGCAGTTCAGAAGGAAAGACTTGCAAGCCAAGCACCAGGAACATGGCAATTTGCATCAACCAGGCCAGGCCGTCGTGATAACGGGTGAGACTGCGGCGATGAACGAAAACACCGTTGCCCATCACAATCGCGGCCAGGTAAACGGCCAAAAAACCATTGCCGCCCAGGGAGGCCGTTACGCCGTAGATAAAGATGACCAGCGTGGTGGTCAGCACCGAATACAGGCCGTCTTCGCGCAGTTTGAGCATATTCACCAACCAGATTCCGAGCCGGCCGAGTAAAAAACCAGCCAATCCACCCACGCCAAATTGAACCAGGAAGAGCGGCAACAGGCTAGAAAGGCTCAAGTTGGGGTTGTCGAGCAGGCGCGTCAGGCCAATGGTCAGGAAAATCGCCATCGGGTCGTTGCTGCCCGATTCGGTTTCGAGGAGTGGCTCCAGGTTTCCGCGCAGGCGGGTATCGCGTGAGCGTAAAATCGAAAAAACTGCTGCGGCGTCGGTTGAGGAAACCACTGCTCCTAGCAAAAACCCTTCCAGCGGGGAAAAATTCAACGCATAAATGGCAAACCCGCCCACTAGCAGGGTGGTTAGCGCTACGCCAACGGTAGAAAGCGCTAGCGCGGGCACTGCCGCCGGGCGCGCCACCCGCCAGCGCGTTTCCAGCCCACCCGCAAACAGGATGTAGGAAAGCGCCACAGTCCCCACCAGTTGAGTCAGCCAGGGGTTGTCGAAGTAAATCCCACCCAGCCCATCTGAACCTGCCAGCATCCCCAATGCCAGGAAGGCCGCCAGGGCCGGAATCCCCACCCGACCCGAGGCTTTGCTGGCAAAAATTGCCAGCAGGAGCAGGACGCTGATACTAAGCAAGAGCAGTTCGATGGCCGGAAACATAGAGATTTACCCGAGCAAATACAACATGGTCATTGAGCCAAGATACATTCCGACGAGCAATATTCCATCCCACGAAAGACGGTAAGGCGTTTTAGGTGAGATGCGGTACATCAGGCTGACAATGACCACCCCGGTCATCATCATTGTCATCACAGCAGCAAAGCTGTTGGCCTGGGTAAGCGAGTCCTAGAAGTTGGCGCGTCCATCGGCAATGTCGTAAGCCGACAGGATGGCGATGTTGAACAGGTTTGAGCCAAGCACGTTGGCTACTGCCATGTCAATTGCGCCAATGCGGATGGCGGCCAGGCTGGATGCAATTTCAGGCAAGGAGGTGGATGCCGCCAGAAACAGGTTGCCCACGAAGCTGGCTGAGAGGCCGGTGGTAGCGGCGATGCGGTCGCCGATGTAAGAGAGCCAGACGCCCAATCCTACTACAGCCAACGCGCTTATTATAAAAATGCCATAGGCTTTTTTTGCGCTGACATGGGCGTAGTCGCCATTTTTGGCTTCTTCATTCAATATTTCAATCTGACGCGCCTGTTCGATAACAGAAATCATGCGCGCGCCCAGCGCATAGACAAGCAAGATTCCTGCGCTAATCAGGCTGAAGCCGAACAGCCCCGCGCCGTTGAACTGCGCCCCAACCAGCACGCCCATTGCCACCAGCCCAAGCAGCAAAATTCCCAGCCCGGCAGAGAGGATATGCCCATCATGGGTTTTAGCGAGGACGCGCCCCGGCTGGTAGGCCAGGTCCATCACGGCAATCAACATCAGGTTAAACAGGCACGAACCTAAAATGGAACCAGCGGCCAGGTTGGGCTGTTTAAG
>CAYLZI010000027.1:0-21268 GCA_964388215.1 uncultured Anaerolinea sp. | reverse complement strand
TGGCCGCCATGCTGCACCTGAACCCCGATGGCGACCTGGAAAAAGTCGCCGAAAAGATGACCAGGGCCATTGACAACGTCGTAACCGGTGAAATTACCGTCGCTACGCGCACAGTCGAAATTGACGGCGTCAACGTCAGGGAGGGCCAGGTCATCGGCCTGCTCAACGGAAAACTGGCCGTTTCATCTGACAGCCTCGAACACGCCTGCCTGGAATTCCTAGAAAAAGCCAACGCCGCCGATTACGAACTCATCACCCTATTCTATGGTGAAGACCTGAAAAACCTCGAAGCCAACCGCATAGCCGACCTGGTACGCGAAAAATACACCGCCCAAGAAATCGAAGTACAGGAAGGCGGGCAGCCCCACTACCAGTTCATTATCTCCATCGAATAACCTGCCCAGGGCGGGAACGCAATACGCAGTACGTAATCTGTATTACGTACTGCGTATTGCGTACTGTGTATCAACCTGTTTTCAATTCCAGCCGCCATGAAAATCGGACTTGTAACCGACTCACCCGCCGACCTGCCGCTCGACCTGGCAGAAACCCACCAAATCGAGGTCATTCCCGCCATTCTCATTATCGAAGGCCGGGAATATGTGGATGGTATCGACATCACCCGCGAGCAATTCTACACCCGCCTGCCGGCCATGCGCCGCCACCCCACCACCGCCGCCCCCTCCCCGCTCGATTTTGCCGCCCGCTACCAAAAATTACTGGCGGATGGCTGCGACCACGTCATCTCCATCCACACCGCCGAAAAACTGACCAGCCTGCCCAATTTTGCCCGCAACGCCGCGCGAGATTTTGAAGGGCGCGTCACGGTCCTCGAATCTGGTTCGCTGTCGCTTGGCACCGGCTTCCAGGTGCTGGCCGCCGCGGAAGCCATTGAACAGGGCTTTGGGCTGGATACTGTATTGCAGCAGGTGCAATCCACCCGTCAGCGGGTGCGCGTGGCTGCCGCACTCGACACGATGGATTACCTGCGCCGCTCTGGGCGCGTCCCAGCGGCAATCACAGCCATCGGCGGACTATTGAGCATCAAACCGGTCGTAGAACTGCGCGAAGGTGCGGTCAGGCCCATCAGCGCGGCGCGCGCCGCCAGCCGGGCCACCTCGGCTCTGCTCGACTTCCTGCTCAACCTTGGCCCGCTGGAACGGCTTGCCATCCTGCACACCAACGCTGAGGCGCGCGCCCACGAATTTCTCAACCTGCTAATGAAAGACAAAGGCCGCCGCAACATCCCCGCTGAAATCCGCATCTTGAACGTCACCAGCCTGATAGGGGCGCACCTGGGCCCCAACGGGCTGGGATTTGCGGCAGTCAAAAAGGAATTGACATGAGCGAATCGATGATGATTGTCACCACCCTCGAAGAACTCTGGCAGGCTCTGCGCCTGCTCGAACGCCCGCTCGGCCTCGTCCCAACAATGGGCTACCTGCACGAGGGTCACATCTCCCTGGCGCGACGCGCGCGCGAGGAATGCAACAGCGTCGCGGCCACCATCTTCGTTAACCCCACCCAGTTTGGGCCAAATGAAGACCTGTCGCGCTACCCTCGCAATATTGAAGGGGATTTGAAACTGCTCGAAGCCGCCGGAACCGACCTGGTATGGATGCCCACGCCCGAGGTGATGTACCCCCCCGAATTCCAGACCTGGGTAACAGTGGAGAATCTCGCCAACCCGCTGGAAGGCGATATGCGTCCCGGGCATTTTCGAGGCGTGACAACTGTCGTCTCAAAACTGTTTAACGCCATCCAGCCCGAAAAAGCCTACTTCGGACAAAAAGACGCCCAACAAGCGGCCGTTATCCGCCAGATGACGCGCGATTTGAGTTATCCTACCGAAATTGTGATTTGCCCCACCATGCGCGAACCCGACGGGCTGGCGATGTCGAGCCGCAATAGTTACCTGAACCCCGAAGAACGCCGCGCCGCGACGGTTTTGTTCCGCGCCTTGACCGCCGCTGAATTTGTTTACAAAAATGGGGAACGCGATGCTGATACATTACGTCGCCTGATGCGTGAGACCATCGAATCTGAACCGCTGGCGCGCCTGCAATACGTCTCCTGCGCCGATTACGACACTTTACAAGAACTGGAAACCGTCTCAGGCAAAGCCCTGCTCTCAATGGCTGTTTTCATCGGCAAGACCAGGTTAATCGATAATTTTGTACTATAAAACGAGACATCCGAGTTCTTTGAGAACTCGGATGTCTCGTTATTAACAGCCATACGCCGGGGGGAGGACCCGGCGCAGGCATTCGCCAAAGGAGGAGACAGCGAGGAGCATGTTATTGCTCTTGTCATTAATAATGATACCCTTATGTGCTTATTTTCACAATTTAATTTTGTCACTAATCAATAGTGATAAAACTCACAATCGAGAGATGGCAAGCAGCCATTGGCAATAACCCTCTTTTCACAATCACGCGCCAGCCCGGTGGGGTGGCGCGGATAAACTGAATGTGTTTTTTTTGGATATTCATCAGCCGATGAGATTCAGTTGCTATTTACGGGTCAAATCGTCCAGAAGACCCGGTGAAGCGCGCGGCCCCGATGGTCGGCGCGGCGTTTGATGCTTACTGCCAGAGCGGCGGCTGTCTAACTGGATGCTGAAATTCATCCAATCATCAACAATGAGAACGAAGTGGGGGGTTTTATCGGCAAAGAAAAACGGGGAAAGGAACAGGCCAAGCACGGCGCGCGGCAAAGGGTAAGATGTCAGATGCAGGACAATGGCGGTCTCGATGGCCAGCGGCTCGATGATTTCGCGGTCGCCTCCCCGACGTTTGCCAGGCGGAAAAAGGGTGGCAACCTGCGCTGTAGTGGCGCGGTGGATGCGCTTATAAGAGATATTCACGCGCAAGAAAGGCGTGGCCAGGCGGATATGTGTATCAAACATCTGCACATAGGCTCCACCGCGCGCAAACAGCAGAAAAAATGTGAGCAGCAGGGCAAAGCAGCCCACGCCAATCATAATATACCCGCTGGTATCTGATAGCACGGGCAGGGGATTTTCAAGCGCGCCTGTGAAGTACCATTGCGCGCCCCACAATGCCCCAACGTTCAGGAAGATGATGACGGCCAGGGTTAAGGTCACCGGCCACCAACGGTCTAAAATGTACCAATAGAGAAGCAGGCGATATTTTCTTCCGCCTTTTGCCATAGCGTGCTTACTCCCCGTTGCTTTCGGCGCGGCTGAGGCTGGGAGTTTGCGGCCCGGCATCGCTGCCCAGCTGCTTGCTTAAACGCGCCAGGGCGTTTTCTAGATGTTCGCCACGCAGGCTAAAAGTGATGTCGCCGCGCGTTTTTTCGATGATGTTACGGGCAATATCCGTCTGGCGGCGCAGACCGTTGGTGATAGCATCGGGATAATCCATTGTGACCAGCACGGCATAGATGTCGTCCATCAACGCCAGCAATCGCTCGGCTTCGGCAGAATATCCATGCCGCAGGATGTCGAGGCAGCGGCGGCGCAATTCGCCAATCACTTCGGCCAGCCCGTTCAGGTAGGTGTTCGATTCCACGCCCAGGTCGGCAGGGCCGGGCAACGGCTGGTTGAGAATCAAGGCGCAAGTGACGTTGGCCTCCGCAAACTCTTTGAGGGCGTCCTGGGTATATCCCGCGTAATACAAATCGGGGTGAGACGCGAGGGCGCTGCGCAGGGTATCGGCCAGTCTTTTGGCCTCGCCCAGCTGCTCATTCATGGCGGCGGTTTCGTCGCGATGCACAGCGCGGATGGCCTGCGAGCAGAACCGGGTTAACATGCGCGCCTGGGCCAGGGCCTGGTCGCGGGCGGCGGTGCGAATATCAAACTGCTGGCGGATTTGCTCCGCCAGCCCATCGAGTTGCTTCATGCGTTATGATTTTCCTTCTTCAGGTGAAGTGCCTTCCGGCGGCTGGAATGGTTTGAATAACTGGTCGGCCAGGGTTGAGACCGGTGTGTGGATTTCGCCAAAGGCAGATTCGTAGCGCGCCAGGTTCTCGGTGAGCGCGCGTAGCAGCAATTTAGCGCTAAGCGGCGACATGAGAATGCGGGCGCCTACCTGGGCCTTGTTTTCGCCGGGCAAAAGATGCGCAAAATCCAGCACAATATCGGCGGGGGAGTGGGCAATGCGTACCAGGTTGGCGTACACTGCGCCCAAATCCGCCGGGACTTCCAGAGTAGTTGGAGGACGATTGGGGGGAACAGTCATGTCCGCCTCGTTTTTCGAAGAAACCCTAAAGGTCTTGGAGGCCTTTAGGGTTTGCATCTTTAGAACGGAATGTCTTCTTCTGGAGCGCCGACGAATGAGCCACCCATATCGCCGCCCATCGAGCTACCCCCGCCGCCTTCGTCGCGGCTGGAGAGGAAGCGCACGGTGCTGGCTGTCACTTCAAAGGATGCTCCCGCCGTGCCATCCTGGCGCGTCCAGACACGTGGGCTGCCTGTGTTGGGGTCGGGAGTCAGGCGGCCTTCAATAAGCACCTTGCTACCTTTCTTGAGATACTGGTTGCAGACTTCAGCCTGTTTACCCCATGCGGTAACCTTGAACCAGATAGTCTCTTTGACAACCTGTCCATTGTTGCCGGTGTATTGACGGCTGGTTGCTACGGAAAACGAAGTGACCGGTTGGCCGGAGGGTGTGTAGCGCATTTCAGGGTCACGGCCAAGATTTCCAACGATGATTAAGGTGTGATACATAAGGGAAGCTCCTTGAGGGTATAGGTCCCGCCGCGGTGCGGCGGTGCAAATGTAGAACAAATGTATTTTACACCGGATTGGGTAAAAGATAGGCGTGAAAGATAACCAACTTCAGGTTTGTTTTGTCAAAAGAGCAACTACATTCGGGTAAAGCGTCAAATTACCATGAATTTTCAGTGAATGGGTCGCGCCCTACCACTGGCGACACCGATCCTGCCGTTTCTAACGGAAAAAACCGCAGGGGCAATCCGCCATCTCACCCAAAATGGGAGAGACGTTTTTACAGCAACCCAGGTTAGTATGCGCCCCGCCCTTGCAGGGCAGAGATAAAGGTATGAATGAGAATGTGAATATCGAGCCAGATGGACCAGTTCTGGACATAATATACATCCAGGTTGACTCGTTCCTGGTACGTGGTGTCATTACGTCCTGAAATTTGCCACAGGCCCGTCATGCCGGGGGTGACTTGCTTGTAAATATCGAAATCATCCCCGTACAAATGGATTTCTTCGGTGACAATTGGGCGCGGGCCAATCAGGCTCATTTCGCGGCGCAGCACATTCCAGAGTTGAGGCAATTCATCCAGGCTGGTACGGCGCAGGAAACGCCCCATGCGCGTAATACGCGGGTCCTGTTTCAGTTTGAAGTTTTCGTTCCATTCGGCGCGCAAAGCCGGGTCGCGGGAAAGATACTGCTCCAAAACTTCCTCGGCATTGGCAACCATCGTGCGGAATTTCCAGATGCGAATCTCTTTGCCGCCATGCCCAACCCGTTTTTGAGTATAAAAAACCGGGCCGGGGCTATCGAGCCGAATTGCCAGGGCAATAAGTAATAGGAAAGGAAGCAAAAAAGGCAGGGAAACCAATATCAGCGCCAGGTCAAGCAATCGCTTGATAACCTGCTGGGTCGGGTTGATTAGCTGGTGGGTGACTTCAAGCCCAAGGTGTTCAACAAGGTGCAAAGGCGTAAACCAGACCGACCCCATGCGGGCGTCATCGAACATAACGATGATTCGCTTAAACTGGTGGGTTTTGTCGAGCAAAACATTTTTGACTGCTCCCAGCGGCGCTTTTTGGGGAACGAGAATGACTATTTCGATACCGCTGAACAAGGCGCGAATATCTGAAAGGCCGGCAGCGGGGCTGGAAGGCGGTGGAAACAGCCTGGTGATGGAAGATGTTCTGACACACAACACCGGCCACAACCCGATTAACCGGTTGCGGCGCAAGTTTTTGTAGATGTTCGCCGCGCCGCCTGTTTCACCAATCACAACCACTGGCAATCCCCACAGCCGCAGGCGCACGGCAATGCGCCGAAAGATTTTTCTGATAAGTGGGATGCTAACCAGCAAGGAAACCCAGGTCAAACCCAACACAGCCCGCGACCACATATCAATATTCCGAAGGTAAAAACTCAAGCCCATCAGCGCTAACATGCCCAGGGTGGTGCCGATGGACAGCCGGCGAAGTTCCTCTACCGGGCCAACGCCAATGCCTGGGTATAACCCCATCATAGAATAAATGATGATGAAAAAGACCGCAACCGGCAGCATGAGCGGCTGGTAGAGTTCGGGAATCAGGTCGGCGCGCGCAAACTGCCAGATGAAAATGGGCCAGCCCATTGAAGCCAAGATACAAACCATGTCACTGCCCACCATAAACCCGGCCATAACATGGCGGCGGTTCCGCCAGGCGGGTTGCGCAGCCTGGTTGGCAAAAAAATCATCATCCTGATACAAAATGACAGGTTTCATAGCTTTCCGGCCTGAAATTTCTGCCAGGCTTGTTCTACGATTTCTCGAATTTCTCGCCGAAAGCGTTCGTTAGAGAATCGCTCGGCGTTGGCGCGGCAGGTGGAGGGTCGAAATAAGTTAAGATTGCGTTCAAATTCGAGGATGGCGGACTGGAGGGATTCTACCGTTTGTTCGCGGAAGAAGACCCCGGTCGGATTCTCCCGCTCGATGCCAACGACTGTTTCTCGAACGCCACCCTCCCCAAAGGCGATGACCGGCGTGCCGCAGGCCTGCGCTTCAAGCGGGATAATGCCAAAATCTTCGCGGGCGGCGAATATGAAGGCGCGCGCGCGCTGCATATAGTCGCGGAGAACGTCGTTTGGCTGGAATCCTAGCCAGGTGACATTGGGCAGATTCAGGGATTGGAGTTTGCGCGATTCGGGGCCGTCGCCAATGACCACCAGTTTTTTATCGGGCATTTGAGCGAAAGCGTCTACGATGAGGTCTATGCGTTTATACGGAACCAGCCGCGAGGCGGCCAGGTAGAAATCTTCTTTTTCTGCGCGTAAGGCAAAGGCCCCGGTATTAACCGGCGGGTAGAGGATTTCTGCTTTCCGCCGATATATTTTCTCAATGCGGCGGCAAATGAAGCCCGAATTGCCAAACAACACATCGGGGCGGTTGGCGGCAGTCGAATCCCAGATGCGGATGTAGTGCAAGATGGAACGCGCCAGCAAGGCTTTGAGGCTCTTGATGCCACTGACGGCCAGGTAGTCGTTTTGCATATCCCAGGCATAGCGCATGGGGCTGTGAACGTAACCGATGTGCAATTGCTCGGGCCCAGTGATGACACCTTTCGAGACGGCGTGACAATTGGTGATGATGATGTCATAAGTGCTCAAATCGAGCTGCTCAATGGCAAGCGGCATGAATGGCAAAAAATTGCGATAGTTCTTTTTGTTGAGGAAGGGGAAGGTCTGCAGGAAGGATGTACGAACCGGTTTGCCTTGCAAGAAGTCCCGGTCGGGCGTGGGCATAAAATCTATGAGGGCAAACAGGTCTGCATTGGGAAAGACCTGCAATATCTGCTCAATCACCCGCTCTGAACCGGCAAAGGTGACGAACCAATCGTGGATAAGCGCGATTTTTGGGGTCATCTTGGAAGCCAACAATCCCGCTTAAATTATGCGGGGCTTTCCGCCGTAGTGTGGCCTAGGTTCCGGCCCGCAAAGATTGTATCACAATGCAATGGCAGGATAAATCCTGTCCTACTTCAGTACGCTGTCGTAAAACACAATCGTGCGATCCATGGCGGTTGTGAAAAACTTCGAGATGTTGTGATTATCGCCTTCATAAATGTACAACTCGGCGGTCTGCCCGGCGGCGCGGGCCTGTTCGGCCAGGCGTACGGAAAAGTCAACCGGGACATCCTCGTCATTCGTCCCGTGATGCAGTTGCAGCGGGCCAGAGAGGTCTGCCAGGTACAAATTGGCAGAAACAGAATCCCAAAACTCTGGGTTTTGCTCCGGCGTCCCATGCGTCTCTAGCCAGCCTGAGCGCCAGCCCACGCCGCGCGAGCTGGGCGAGGGAGTGAACGAAGCAGCGCGCCGCCAGTTGTAAAGCATTTCGGGATAGGATGCCACGACACCCGCCCAAATGACGCCAGCCTTGATTTCGCGTGAGATGACCATCGCCCGCAGGGTGAGATAGCCGCCCATCGAATGTCCCCATAAGCCGATTTTTTCGGGATTGACCTGTGGATGCGCCTGGAGCGAGGAAACTGCGTTCATTACGTCGATTAAATAACCCGGATGTCCATACGCGCCGGTGGCCTGACCATCCGAGCGGTCGTGCCCGCGATAGTCGATGCGAAAAACGATGTACCCGGCCCGCGCCAGGCGGTCAACGTAAGCGATGTAGCGTTCCGTGGTGCGGTAGACATCGGGAGGGATGTAGCCGTGATTGAAGACAATCGCCGGCCAGCCGCCTTCAGGCATTGCGCCATTGGGAACCGTTAGCAGGGCATAGATTTTCAGCCCTTCAGAGAGATAATAGGCATAATAGCGGCGGTAATTTGCCCCGCGCTCCAATTCGCGTTCGATGACAATTTCACTGCCGGGGTAAGAGCCTGCCCGCAGACCGGCGATGCTCATCGGGTGTGGGATGGGCGTAGCAGTGGGCGTTGGGAAAGGCGTGCCGGTTGGTGGGATGGGTGTGGAAACCGGGAACGGGGAAGGTTGCCGGGTCAGGACAATCGGTGTTGGTAAGGGTGGTTCAGGGGTGGGGTTGGTTGCGGGCTGGCAAGCGGAGAGGAGCGAGGAAAGAAAAAAAAGGACGAGCAAATATGCGAGAGACGGGAATCGAAATTTTTTCACGGAAAACACCAGTAAAGACGAGACCCATATAGGGTGGGCGCGGAATAAACTCCACGTTACGATACGGCGAAGTATAACAAACATCCCATGCTTTCAGGCATGGGATGTTTGCATTGGCGGAGAGAGTGGGATTCGAACCCACGGTGGACACGAGGCCCACAACGGTTTTCGAGACCGTCCCATTCAACCGCTCTGGCATCTCTCCGAGTGATTGCGCGGCACGAAATTATACAGCCTTTTGGCAGAAATGATAAGAAGATTTCGACCCTGTTTCATGACTGGGCCTGTTGCGCGCCCAGCGATTTCAGGATTTCTTCCCCGAAGTGTTCTACCCGCCAGGGGGTATCATCCATAATTGCGAATAGGGCTTCCAGCGTGCGCGGGTTTCGCTCGGCTAATGGGAGAAGATAGACTCTTGGCAAGATGATATCCGATTCCACGCCTATTTCCCCGGCCTTTTCTTTGCGCCAGGTTTTCAGCCTGGTCAATCGATTCAAAACGGCATTGGGTGGTTTTTCTATCTCAGACGGCTTGACCAGGGGGGCGGTTTTCCCACGTTGGATGGCTTCGAGCAGGGCGCGCCCGAAGCGGTCAAATTGCCGTTCGCTTAATCCGGCTAATTTAAGTGCGCTAAGAGAATCGGGTTCGGTTTGGGCCAGTTTGAGCAAAACCCCGTCATTCAACACTTTGAAAAGCGGACGGTTGAGGCGTTCAGCTATTTTCTCTCGGTTCAGGCACAATTCGTTCAGGATGGCTCGCCCGCGCGGTGTCAGGTCTTGATGTCCATCAATGCGCTCCCAGCGTTCTTTGGGCTGGCGGCTGCCGTTCGTCACATAACAACTGCGATGAAAATCCTCGCGCGCCAGGTCAATGCGCTCTTTTTCGAGCAGTTCGACCTCCAGGGTGTCGCGCAATTCCAGCAGGTAATGCGTATCGAGCCGAGCGTAATCTATCAGGTCGGGGGGCAGGGGGCGCGCGCCCCAGTCGGCTTTTTGGAAGCGTTTGTCAATTTCCACCTGAAATTTTTCGGCCAGCAGGCTGCCCAGCCCCAGTTGTTTGTATCCTAAAATACGCGCAGCGAGCATGGTATCAAAAATATTGGTAAAAGTGAAACCGTAATCACGCTGCAGGCCGAGCAAGTCGTACTCGGCGGCATGGAAAACTTTTTCAATACCGGGGCTAGAGAAAATATCGGCCAGGGGCGTCAGGTCGTGGAGGCTAAGCGGGTCGAGCAGATAATCAGCGTCGGGAATGGAAAACTGAACCAGGCAGACCTGTTCACGGAAGGCATATAGCGAATTGGCTTCGGTATCAATGGCAATGCGCGGCTGGCGCTGCAGGCTGGCGCACATCCGCCACAATCCATCGGTTGTATCCACCCATACAGGGGCTGGCAGGGATAAGTTCATGGCGATGATTATAACTGGGATAGGGTGTTAGCGGGTCTTTTCCATCACCAGGGCGTCTTCGCCATCGTTGTAATAACGTCCCCAAATGTCAATCGCAAAATACCCGGCATTTTTATACATGCGAATGGCTTCTTCGTTGCTCAACCGGACGCTTAAGCGAATACGGCGCGTGGGCAACTGCTGCTCGCAGGCCTCGAGCAGCGCCCGCCCATGCCCCTGGCCGCGATATTCCGGGAGTATCCCCAGGGTAGCAATCCACGAAAAGCCCTCGCCGAGGCGCGGGTCGCCGGCTATAAAGCCAATCATCTGACCGGATTCAGTGCCTTTCAACCGCACAACGCCTGGGAAGGTCAACACGGCTATCAAGTCGAGGAAAGGCCAGGCATCTTGCGGGAAACAAACTGCTTCTACATGCCGCAGCGCGTTCACGTCGAAGATGTTGGCAGGGTGAATTTCCATCGTGATATAGTCCCGTAATATAGAAAAGCCTCCCGGCACCGGGAGGCTTCCATTTTACCTGATTCTCGCTTACTTATTGCTCTTGGTAAACCCTTCGAGCAAACTGGTGAATTCCATTGGGAAGATGTACTTCGTGGATGGACTCATGCCCATTTCTTTCAAAGTCTCGAAGTATTGCAGAGTCATGGTCTTCTGGTCAACCTTTTCGGCGGCTTCGTAGATTTTCTCCAAGGCGGCTGCGAAACCTTCAGCGCGCAAGTACTGCGCCTGGCGCTCGCCTTCCGCCGAAAGGATGGCGGCCTGTTTCTGGCCTTCGGCCTTGAGGATGGCAGCCTGCTTTTCGCCTTCGGCCACGTTGATGGCGGCTTCGCGCGTGCCGGTCGATTCGGTCACGACGGCGCGGCGGATGCGCTCGGCAGACATCTGCTTGTTCATCGACTCTTGGATTTCGCGCGGCGGGATGATTTCGCGGATTTCAACGTTGGTCACTTTAACGCCCCAACGCTCGGTCACTTCGTCCAGTTTGGTGCGCAGGGTGATGTTGATATGCTCACGCTGCGAAAGCACATCGTCGAGCGGGATGCCGCCGATGACGGCGCGCAGGGTGGTGGTGGCCATGCCCTGTGCGGCGAGTTCAAAGTTGCCCACCTTCAAGACAGATTCAGCCGGGTCTACAACTTTGTAGTACCAGATGAAGTCCACCTGGATGCCGGCGTTATCTTTGGTGATGGCGGTCTGATGCGGGATTTCGCGCACCTGTTCGCGCAAATCAACCCGAATGGCGCGGTCTAGGACCGGGATGAGGATAACAATACCCGGGCCTTTGGGCCTATCTTGCACCCGCCCCAACCGAAACACAACCAACCGCTGGTATTCTGGCACAATCCGAATCGCATTCGCCAGGAAAACCAGTAACAAAATGACGACAAATCCAACCAGGCATAATGTCGTAGCAAGAGCACTTTCCATAATTTTCTCCTTTTTGAACTCAGGCTTCCATTTCGACGATTAACACCAACCCCTCTTTACCAACGATGCGCACCTTGCTGCCCGCCGGAATGGGGGTTGAACTTCTCGCAGACCATAACTCGCTGTTAACCTGTACCGAACCCTCGACGCCGATTTCCGTCCGGGCCTCGCCAATATGCCCAATCAGATGATGCGTCCCATGCGCCGTTGGGCTCATCATCGCCGCCAGCGTGCGCTCAACAAACAGCCACAAAATGCCGCTCGCTGCCAGAGAAACAAACCCGGCCAACAGCGGGTTAACGCCAACCAGGCTGCCATCCTGCCCGGGGAAAAGGATGATAGAGCCGCCCATCGCCAGCAGGAGAGTTATAGCCAAAAACGGCATACGCCATTTCGGAACGCGGGTTGCGTACAAGAAAGGCACAACCGCCAGCGCCAGCGGCACCATCGCCCAGGCATTGATGCCCAGGTTGTACGCGCCATACCCGGCCAGCACCAGCGCAAACAACGCGCTAATTTCGAACAGGCCTGTGCCAGGCGTCAGCAGCGACATCATCACCAGCAACGTGCCAAGAACCAGCAGAACATAAGACACGTTTGCATCAAGCAGGAATTCCATAATACGCCTCCACCCACAAAAGAGTGGGATATTCCGCCAAAAATATTATACAACCAAATATACGTTCAAATAGCGCCAAAGGTTTTCTTTTTCCCTATCTCGATTCGTTTTGCACTATTGTTTATTTACACTCGACCACCAGCGCATAAATTTCCTTCTTATGCCAGCCCGAAACATCGGCCAGTTGCGCGGCAATTTCTTTGGCCTTCTTGCCGCTTCTTATTTCTTTTTGGATATCGGCGACGAGTTTTTCCCGGTTCCAAACTTCACTGCTCGCTGATGACTGGCCGCTGATGACCAACACAAATTCCCCTCTGGGTTCGCGTTCCGTAAAATGAGCGCGCGCCTGGCTGATTCGTCCGCGAAAAAACTCCTCGTGGAGTTTGGAAATCTCCCGCGCGGCGCACATTTGCCGGTCGCCGAGAACGGATTCGAGGTCGAGGAGCGAATCTAACAGCCGGTGAGGAGTCTCAAAGAAAATTAACGTGTAAGGCAAATTGGCAATTTGCCCTACAAAGGTTTTTCGCTCGCCGCTTTTGCGCGGCAAATAACCAAGATACAGGAAACTATCGGTCGGCAGGCCGGAGGCGGCTAAAGCAGCAATCGGCGCCGAGGGGCCCGGAACCGGGCTGACAGCGTGGCCCGCATCCAATGCCGCTTTAACGAGTTCATACCCAGGGTCGTTAATTGCCGGTGTGCCGGCATCCGATACCAGGGCGACATCCCCAATCGCCAACTCGGCCAGAATTTTATCGAGTTTGGTGAGTTTGTTATGCTCGAAATAACTGGTGAGGGGGGTATGCAGGCCAAAATGCGCGAACAGGGCGCGCGCGCGGCGGGTATCTTCGGCGGCCACCAGGCGCGCCTCGCGCAGGGTGCGAATTGCGCGAGGCGAAAGGTCTTCCAGGTTGCCAATCGGCGTGGCGACGAGATACAGGGTGCCCATGCGCAGATTGTATCATTACAGTTGAGTTGTCTTTGCGCCTGGGGCTGTTTCTGAAATTTGCGGAGGCATCCATTCGAGGGGCGCGGGTTGTAACACGCCAACCGCGCCAAATCCGTCTCGTATCATGGCATCGATGGCGGCCTGCATTTCGATTTCGCCGCGTTCCGAAGGCAGGGTGCGGCCCAGGTATTCCCAAATTTGGGGCGGCAGGATGAACAAAATCGAAGCCGCATAAGGGCTCATAATCTCTTCGGGTTTGGGCTTTTCGATGATGCGCTGCACGCGCCAATCACCATCCACCTGCACGCTGGAACGCGCCGTCAGTTCGTGAATCGGGCATTCTTTCAGGCTCATGACGATATCGGCGCGATGTTTTTCCTGGGCCTGCGCCAGTTCGAGCAGCATATTCTCGTCCAAGACATAATCGGTGGCAACGACCATCAGCGGCTCATCCCGGCTCCAGCCTGGCGGCACGCTCAAGAGCGCGTCGCCATTGCCGCGCAGGGCGGGTTGGTGCGCGAAGGAGGCTTCCAGCCCCCAACGCGCCCCGTTGCCGACGTAGTCGAAAATCTGTTCTTCCAGGTGATTCGTCACAATGCAGGCCCGCCCGGCTCCGGCTTTCTTCACTGCGCGCAAGACATAATCGAGCGTGGGTCGGCCATTCACCGGCAGCAGCGGCTTGGGCATGACATCGGTATAGGGGCGATGGCGTTTACCGCGCCCGGCAGCGAGCAAGATAGCGGAGCGAATCATGCCAGCCCATCTCCCGTTTCGGCCACGAACACGCGGGAGGGGAGTTGGGGATGCCGCGCCTGAAATCTTTCCGCGATTTCGCGCGCCGCCTCACCGGCCTGCTCCTGTTTCGAGAGCGCGACCACGCAGCCCCCATACCCTCCACCGCTGAAGCGACTCCCGTATACGCCAGTCGCCGCGCTGGCAATTTCATGCAGTTCAAACAGCACCGGGCTGCCCGATTCGTATTTGTGAATGGACGAGGCGCAGGACTGATTCATCAGCCAGCCAAACAGCTCCAGGTTGCCTTCTTGCCAGGCGCGCGCGCCCTGGTGAACGCGCTCCTGTTCGCTGTAGAAATGTTCGGCGCGGCGGCGCAAGTTTTCGGGCAGGAGGTCTTTCTTCTCCTCGTATAGTTCGCGCGGCACATCGGCCAGTTTCCATGCGCCAGGATGCAGCAGTGAAGCAGCCTCGTGGCACTCTGCCACCCGCGCGTTGTACCCGCTCTTAGTCAGTTCGCGCGAAACGCCGGAATAGGCAACAATCCAGGCGGCTTCACTGGCGGGGGAGTCGGAGACCGGGGTTGCGGCGGCGGCTATCGTATCCATTAACAAGAGGGCGTCTTTTTTGCCGTAGACAATCGTCAACGGGTCGAGAATCCCGTTTTGCAGGCCCAACTGCCCGTTTTCGAGTTGGAAATCCAATTGCACCAGATCCCCGGCTGATACTTCGAGGTCGTTCACGTCGGCCAGCGCCTTGAGATAAGCCAGCCCGACCGACGCAGATGAACTTAACCCAGCCCCGGCCAGCGGCCCGCTTACCCTGGCGCGAACTCCGCGCTTCAGTCGCCCGCCCAGCACCAGCGCGGCAGCGCGGGCATAGCGCGCCCAGTGGGTCTTATCAATCGCCTCGCCGAGCAGGAAGCGCGTCTCGCCGAACTGCTCGCTGGTCAGTTGCACCTCCTGCGAGGCGAGCGGCTCATAATCAAGCGTGGTCCCGAGGGCCAACGTGCGCCCCAACACCGCCCCGCCCTGGTGGTCAACATGCGCGCCAATCGGGCAGATGCGGTAGGGAGAGAAAAGGGATTTCTGAAAAGTCATCGTTGTTCCATCCATCGTCTTTTGTACTTGACTCTACTGCAAAAACCTAACCCGGACAAGCCAGAACCAAAACGGCTGAAACACGAAGGGCGCAAAGGGCACAAAGGAAATGCTTTTCATATTTATTAACCTTCGTGTACTTCGTGTCCTTTGTGTTTAAAGACCTTTTTTCAGTGGAGTCTTCCGTGTTTTCCGCGTAAATCCGCGTCCGAAAAACAAAGTGTCTGGTGGCTAATCTTCTTTCATCTTCTTACGGGCAAAGACGAAAGAAGAAAGAACGCTTTCGCGCGGGAGGTTAAACCTCCACCCCCAGCCACAGGCGGATGAAATAGCCGATGACAAAACTGAAGGCGGCCACGCCCAGACTCAGCCCGGCCATTTCGGTGAAGCGGCGCTTGAAGTTTTCGCCCTTGGCAACAGAAATGTAGTAGTTAAACACGGCGATAATCACGACGGCGGTGGTGAGCGAAATTGCCAGGCACAGGTACACGTTATCGAGCAGCAGGTAGGGCAAAATCAGCAACGTAACGGTGATGATGTAAGCAATGCCCGTGTAAACCGAGGCCAGAATTGGATTTTTATCGTTTTTTTCGGCGCTGGTCGAGAGATATTCCGAAGCGGCCATCGAGAGCGAGGCGGCGATGCCAGTAATCAGCCCCGAAAGAGCAATTAGCTGCACGTTTTGCAGAGCCAGCGTCAGCCCGGCCAGAGCGCCAGTCAGTTCCACCAACGCATCGTTCAGCCCAAGAACGACTGAGCCAGCGTAGCGCAGGCGTTCTTCATCCAGCATTTCGAGCAGTTTGGCTTCGTGTTCTTCTTCATCGTTATGAATCTTAGCCGCTTCGGGAATAGATTTGGCAATTTCGGCATAATTGGCCTGGGCAGTTTCCTCGCCCTGTTCCATCAACTTAACGCCGAAAGTGAAGCCAAGCAGGCGGGCCACCAACACATAAAACCAGACGACCAGCCATTTAGGAGACACATCTTGCCCGGTGTATTTTTTCCAGGCTTTGTAGTGGCCGAGTTCATCATGGGCAATTTGCTCGATAATTTTGCGGTTGGATTCGTCACGCATGGTGGCGGCAATGCGCAGGTAAATGTTATGTTCGGTAATTTCGTTTTTTTGGGCGGCCAGCAAACGCTGGCGCAGAGCAGGGTCGAGTTCCATAAAAAACTCCTTGTTGGGATTGATACTAAGTTGGATTATACATCCCGCTTTGGGAACAAACCTGTTTGATTGGCCGTTATGATGGATGAATTCAAAACTGGAGAAAAGATGAAAACCAAACCGATGTTAACTTTTTTACTACTGCTGACCTTCTTGCTGACGGCCTGCGCCGGAAACACCACCCCAGACTCTCTGAGCGATACTGCCTGGGTGCTTGAGCAAATTAACAACCAACCGATTGTCGAAACTACCCTGCCGACCATCTTCTTTGGCGCTGATGGACAGGCCAGCGGGCATGGTTCTTGCAATAACTTCGGCGGAACCTATGAAGCAAAAGACGGCAAACTGACTTTCGGGCCGCTCTTCTCGACTATGATGGCCTGTCTTGAACCGGGTGTGATGGAGCAGGAAATGGCTTATCTCGAAGCGATCCAATCTGCCGCGGCATACCGGGTCGAAGGCGGCCAACTGCTGATTTTGGATGCTGCTGGCACGATATCGCTGCGTTTCATCCCTCAAGATTTGAGCCTGGAAGGTAAAACCTGGAGTCTGACCGCATTCAACGACGGTCAAAACCTGGTCGGCGTCATGCCCGATACCCAAATCAGCGCTGAGTTCAAGGCAATGTAACGGCCTGCCCACCCTCACCCCTGGCCCCTCTCCCGGTGGGAGAGGGGCCAGGGGTGAGGGTAGTTGCATTAAAAGCACGATAATCAACCTGGCCTGTATTTATTGAACCGAGTAAGTGCCTGCTGCAAAAAAATACATTGACAAAAAGACACAAAAACGGAATACCAACCCGCTTCTTCATGCTAAAATAGACACTATGACTCCACAAAAAATTGGCCGTTACGAAATAAAATCTGAACTGGGGCGCGGCGGCATGGCCACCGTATACAAAGCCTACGACCCGCTCTTCGAGCGCGAAGTAGCTTTGAAGGTTTTGCCGCGCGAAATGCTTCACGACCCACAATTTCGGGTGCGATTCGAGCGCGAGGCCAAAACAATCGCCGCGTTAGAACACCCAGCCATTGTGCCAGTTTATGATGTCGGCGAAGAGGACGGCCAGCCATATTTCGTGATGCGCTACATGACGGGCGGCTCATTGCAGGAACGAATCGCCGAGGGGCCGATTGCCCTGCAAGAGACCGCTCGCATTTTCACCAAACTGTCGCCCGCCCTTGATGAAGCCCACCTGAAAGGCATCATCCACCGCGATTTAAAACCGGGCAACATCCTGTTCGACCGCACCGGGGAACCTTACGTTTCAGATTTTGGGATTGCAAAAATCACCCAGGCGCAGGGCGCTACCATGACCGGCGGCGCAATCATCGGCACCCCGGCTTACATGAGTCCCGAACAAGCCCAGGGTGACCAGGTAGACGGGCGCAGCGACATTTACGCGCTTGGAGTCATCCTTTACGAAATGCTCTCCGGCGTCCAGCCGTACCAGGCCACCACGCCGATGGCGGTGGTTGTCAAACACATCACCGACCCAATCCCCCACATTCTCGATAGCAACCCCAACCTGCCAGTAGATATCGAACCGGTTATCGAAAAGGCAATGGCCAAGAGCCGCGATAACCGCTTTGGCACTGCCGTAGAACTGGCCGATGCGATTGCTGAGGTGGCGCGTGGCGCAAGCGGCGAGCAGGCCATCAAAACCGCCTCCATGCGCGCCACACAGGTCGCTGCGGCGAAAACCCGCATGGTCGCTGCCAAAACCAAAGTTGGCGAAAAGCTGACGCCATCCCAAACTCCTGCTCCGGCTGCTGGGACAAATCGCTCCCCCCTTGTTACACTATCCATAGGCGTTGTGGGCTTAATAACCGTATGTTGTCTGGTTGTTGCTGCCATGTGGATGTTTAGCATTTGCCCGCCCAATGGCCCCTGGCCGCTCCCGCCCTGGTGCGAAGGCTCGACTATTTTTGCGCAGTCCACGCCCATTCCCACCGAGCCAGTTGCAGTCATCCCGCCAACAGCAACCCCCGAACCGCCAACTCTCACCCCCGCACCGCCCACAGCCACCAGTGAGCCTGTGGTTATCGTTGTCACCGAAACGCCCGTCCCCACAGCCACCATAACGGCCACCCCCTCCCACCCGGTCATCGGCGGGGCAGACCAGGTGGCCCTCATCGCCAACAACGAGGTGTGGCTCATGAACATTGACGGCTCCGAACTCACCCAACTAACCACAGATGGGCTGCCCAAAACCGACCTGCAATGGATTCCGGGTACACGCACCCTGGTCTACATCAGCCTGACCAACGTCAAAACCGTTGAAGCCGATACCAAACTGGTAGACACTATCCTATCCTTCCCAGTCGCCAGATTTTTAGATACCTTCCGCATCTCGCCCGATGGCAAGCAGGTTGCCATTTCCCTCAACCGTGAAATGTACATTGTGCCGTTCGACCTGGAAAAATTCAAAACTGTTCGCGGCAGAGACCAATTACGCGCCATGAACGGCTGTATCAGCTACACCGGCGAAACCCAGGCCGCCGTCAACCTCGAAGAATTTCGCTGGAGCGCCGACAGCAAAATTGCCGCCTGGTCACTGGCCGTCGTCGGGGCAACCGGAAAATCCGAAGACATCATCCGCCTGGTCGACATCAGCAGCTGCGACCCGCAAAGACTGGTCAAGATAGATGAATTTCCCGGCACGCGCTTCACCCCCGAAGGCGTCGTAACCGATGGCAACATCCCCGACTTTGATTGGGACGGCGAAAGCCTGTTCATCATGAACACCTATCACCGTAACGATGGATGGGGCTTCCTCTACACATATAACCGTGAAATTCGCCAGGGCGCGCAAGAAAACCCCATCATGGCCCGCTCGCGCTGCTGCTACCGCGATGCGCGTTGGAGTCCTGACCGAACTTACATCATCTTCGCCTTCCAAAGCAAAGACGCGCTCGGCTCCGAAGCCCAAATTTACTACATCCCCGCCAATGCTTTACGCACAGGCATCGAATTCCAACCCATTCCCATGCCCGCAGGATTCTTCAAAAAACCCAAAGAAGCCCCGCAGTTTGCCCTGCATCCTGCGCAATAAGACGGATTTAAATCCGTCTTACAATCTCCTTCACCAGCCCCGGCCCTGCATAAATCAGCCCCGTATAGACCTGGATGAGCGTTGCTCCCAGGTCTATTTTTCTTTTTGCGTCATCGGGAGTCATGATTCCGCCCACAGCAACAACCGGGACCCGGCCATTGACCCGCGCGACGACCTTTTCCAGCACGGAATCCGCTAAGGCTGTCAGCGGTCTCCCACTTAACCCGCCTGATTCTGCCCTGAGCGGTGACCGTACCCCCTCCCGGCTGAGAGTCGTGTTCGTGGCAATAATGCCATCCATGCCGGCATCCAAAATCGCCCCCACCGCGTCATCCAACTCATCCTCCGACAAATCGGGGGCAATTTTTACCAGCACAGGAGGTTGAACGTTTAAGGATAAACGCTCAATGCAGATTTGTTTCAGCAGGATTTCGAGCATCTCCCGCCCCTGCAAACGGCGCAGGCCAACCGTGTTTGGCGATGAAACGTTGATTGCCAGGTAATCGGCCAGCGGCGCAAACGCGCGCATCAGCGTAATGTAATCCTCCGCCGCGTTTTCGAGCGGCGTATCTTTGTTCTTGCCCAGGTTCAGCCCAAGCATCACCCTGCATGAGCATGGACTGATAACTGATAACTGATAACTGGTTACTGATAACTGCTCACTGGCGAACTGCATTCCCCGCCCCGGGAACCCCATCCGATTAATCACCCCCTGCTCCTCGATGAGCCGAAATACCCTCGGTTTGGGGTTGCCCGGCTGCGGGCGCGGCGTGACCGTCCCCAGTTCGAGGTGTCCAAACCCCAGCGCGGACAGCCCATAGACGGCAACCCCGTCCTTATCGTACCCGGCAGCCAGGCCAACCGGGTTTCTGAAGTTCAGCCCAAAGGCATGGACGGGCTTCGAAGGCGCGGAAAACATCCATTCGAGCAGCCAGCGGCTCGGGGGCACGAGTCCCGCCATGCGCACCAATTGCAGGGTCAGGTGATGGGCTGTTTCAGGGTCGAGCTTGAACAACAAGGAGCGGAAAAAAGGATACATTAGCGCCTTCCACGTTTGAGAAGGAACACAACCAGGAACACAGCTGTCGCTGTCAACACAATGGCCGAGCCGGAGACGATATTCAGGTAATAACTGAGATACAACCCGGCCAGCGAGGAGAACGCGCCAATCGCCGCCGAGATGAACATCATCGGCGCGAGACGGCGCGCCAGCAGGTAGGCGGTCGCGGCGGGCGTAACCAGCATGGCGGCCACCAGCCCGATTCCAACCGTCTGGAGCGAGATGACGACCGTCACCGCCAGCAGGATGAGCATGACATTGCGCAGCAGTTCGGCGGGCAGGCGCAGGGTAGCGGCCAGGACAGGGTCAAATGAAATAACCAGGAAGGGCCGGTAGAGCAGGAACACTGTCACCAGGATGGCGAGTCCCAGCCCAAAGGTCATCCACAGGTCGGACGGGGAAACGCCCAGGACATTGCCGAACAGGATGTGACTCAAATCGACGGCATAGGTACGGATGGAGGAAATCAACGCCACGCCGAGCGCCAGCGCCGCTGCAAACAGGATGCCAATGGCAGTATCCTCTTTGATAGCGCCCTGGCGCGAGAAAAAACCAATCAGCAGGGCAACCACAATGGCCGCGACCAGCGCGCCGACCAGAAGATTACCGCCAACGAGATAAGACACGGCCACGCCAGGCAAAATGGCGTGCGCCAGCGCATCTCCCAGGAAAGCCATGCCGCGCAGGACGACATACGTCCCCATCACGGCGCACAGAATACCAACGATAACGGCAGCGGCCATGCCGCGCTGCATGAAGGCGTAGGTGAGGGGTTGGAGAAGGATTTCCATTATGGGCAGCATTCATCAACCAACAACGCGCCGTTTTCTGTTACGAGCAGCGCGCTGCCGAAGGCCTTGGCGAGATTTTCCTGTTTTAAGACTTCCTGCGGTTTGCCATAAGCAATCAGTCCCTTATTGAGCAGCAAGACCAGGTCGAAACGGCTGGCGGCCA
>CAYLZI010000026.1:0-21615 GCA_964388215.1 uncultured Anaerolinea sp. | reverse complement strand
CTACCGTCTCGCTACGCCAACTCCTGACATAAATTTATTGCCGATAATGTCTAATGACCATCTTGTGAAAGCCGCTCGTAGTGCTTGAGCATCTCTGCGGTGGTACGCTGGATGTCATATCGCTCCGATTCCTTGCGCGCCTGTCGTCCCATGCGAAGACGGACCGATTCGTCCAAACACAGGCGGGTCAGTTTTGCCGTAAAACCAGCCAGCTCCTCGCTAGAAAGATACCCGCTGACGCCCTCTTGCACAGTATCCCCCACCCCCACCGATTGGATGCCCATGACAGGCAGCCCAGCGGCCATTGCTTCAATGACCGAAAGCGGATGCACCTCGCTGACCGATGCGGTGGCGAATATGTCGCACATGGCGAGATATTCAGGCAGGTCATCATAAGGGACGCGCCCCACAAAGTGGATGCGGCTCCCAATGCCGCTTTCCAGGGCCTGCTCTTCCAGTTTTTCGCGCATTGAGCCATCACCAACCAGTAACAGGTGGGCGTTTGGAATGGCTTCAGCAAGGCCGCAAAAAGCCTTTAGCAAAAAGGGCAGGTTTTTTTCAGGCGCCAGGCGGCCAGTATAGACCAGAAGCAAATCATCGGCGCGAAATCCGAAGCGCGAACGGTTGGTTTGTCCATTTGCCTTATGAAAGCGTTTTAATTCAACACCGTTGGGAACGATGGTGACAGGCGCAGTTACCTTGAGTCGGCGTAAAACCCCGGCCATGCCGGGCGAGGGCGAAATAACCATATCTACCGCCGCGCAGAAATCGGGCATGTACGTTTCGAGCAAACCTTCGCTGATTTCAGAAGGGATTCCGGGCAGGTAGGTTTGGGCGTAAATATCGTAGCGGGTGTGGTTGGTAAAAATAATCGGGATATTGAGCGGGCGGCAATAGCGCAGGGCCAGCCGTCCACTCAAAAAAGGATGATGGACATGAACGACATCCATCGTTTGCAGAAGTTTTTTCGCCCGGCGGCTGTGCTGGAAGGATAGGTAATAGCCCGTATCTACCAGCGGCAGTCCAGGCGAGCGCACCACATGTGGTTCATTATCCTGGTTTTCCTCGTTACCAAAGGTAAACACAAACACATCATGGCCGGCCTGCTCGAGAACTTTTTTGTTCAATTCAATATAATTGGTGATGCCGCTGATATGGGGTTTGTAAACATCTGCCATCATTCCGATACGCATAGTAGAAAATCTCCAAGTTTAAAGACGATATGAATGAGTGTATCATATCCGCCTGAGTTTGAAGGTTGCCAGCCATTCGCATCTAATTTATACTCCAACAGATTGAAGTAGAACCAGAAATTATTACATCAGGGAGGCCCAATGAATAACGATTCTGCCCAAGTGGCCGTTTTCATTGACTACGATAACATCGAAATCAGCGTAACCGACACCCTCGGCAAAGATGCCGAAGTGGAATGGAACAAAGTGCTCGAAACCGCCAGCCGCATCGGGCGGACGGTGCTGCGGCGCGCCTACGCCGATTGGTCAGAACAGCGCAGCGTCCAGCGCGATTTGTTGGGGCTGGGCATAGACCTGGTGCATGTCTCCAGCAAACGCGGCAAAAACGCCGCCGACATCCGCATCGTCATAGACGCGCTAGAAATGCTCTACAACCCCAACAGCCACATCACCCATGTTTTGCTGGTTTCGGGCGATGGTGACTTCACCGAACTGGTGCATCGCCTGCGCGAGCAAGGCAAAACCGTCATCGGAATCGGCATCAGCGGCACCAGCGCCGAATACCTGGTCAACGCCTGCGACGAGTTTATCTTCTACGATAAACTTATTGCCCCACCGCCCGCCCCGGCCAAGCCAAAAAAAGTTTCGCCCAACGAAGCGCCCGCCCCCTCTTTCGACATCACCGAAGCCCGCCTGCTGCTACGCCGCGTATTAGAGACCTGGGAAGGAGAATGGGCCTTCGCCGCCAGCCTGAAACAAGCCATGCTGCGGCTCAACCCCTCATTCAACGAGCGCAACTACAATTTTTCGAGTTTCAAAGAATTCCTGCAAGCCCAGCAAGAGATGATTACCCTGCGCACCATCAATGACCAGTTGGAAGCGCAACTTATCCCCGAAGCGCCGCCCTCGCCCGAACTGGTTCTGGAGCAATATCTCCAGGTGTTGGTAGACCAGAAAATCCGCATGACGCCCAATGAATACCGGCCTGCGATTATTTTCAAATTCCACGAATTCGGCAAAGTGGGCGGGCTTTCATTAACCCACCTCAAAGACAAAGTTCACGCCCATTTCGAGGAAAACGCCCCGCACGTCACCGGCCAATACATCACCGAAACCGCGCACCAGTTGTTCCACACCTTTTGTTTCACTTTTGAAAAAGACAGCAATGGCTACCCGGCAGATATTAAATTATGGGACAAGCGCGTAACCTTCGCCCCCGAAATCAACCGCGCCACCGAACTGCTCGACCGCTGCGATAAGGGCATCTTGCAAAAAATTGGCAAAGCAGCCGGCTCACCCGAAAAAATAGATAAAGAAGTCGCTGCCCGCCTGCTCTACGGCAGTTTCCGCGGCCAGCGCATGTTAGACCATGTCAGCCAGTTAATTGCCGGGCTAAAAAGTAACGCCTTCAGCATCACCCAATAGATTCTCCGCATTTCATCTGCTAAATTAACGAAAAATTTAGACTAATTTGGTATTCTTTCTCCGTTCAAGGAGAAAGATATGGCCTCATCCTTCAAAGCGGCGCCGGTTAAATCGTCCGAAATCACCCCCAAACATGTCTATTTGTCTCGGCGCGACTTCATCAAAGCCGCCGGAGTCGTCGCCGGGAGTATGGCCCTGGTCGCCTGCCTGCCCACCGATGAGCGCGCGCCAGACGCCCTCGGTCCCGTCTCTACCGCCCCGGCCAGCCCCTCAAAAACCGACGAATTGGGCGACCCCGCCAACTCATTCAAAGACATCACCAACTACAATAACTACTACGAATTTTCCATGGATAAAAAGGAAGTCGCATCCAAAGCGGCCAACTTCAAAACATCACCCTGGGAAGTAGAAGTTTATGGGCTGGTTAAAAACCCTCGCATCATTGGGCTAGAAGATATGATGAAACAATACCAGCCCGAAGAGCGCATCTATCGCCTGCGCTGCGTCGAAGCCTGGAGCATGGTCATCCCCTGGGTTGGGTTCCCACTCTGGAAGTTGCTTCAAGAAGTCGAACCCACCTCCGCTGCCAAATACGTCCGATTCGAAACCATCTACAAACCCGATGAAATGCCCGGCGCAAGCGCGCCCTGGTACGACTGGCCTTATAAAGAAGGCCTACGCCTCGACGAAGCCATGCACGACTTAACCATCCTCGCCACCGGCCTGTATGGCGGCGAACTGCCCGCCCAAAGCGGCGGCGGCCTGCGGCTGGTCGTCCCCTGGAAATACGGGTTCAAATCCATCAAAGCCATTGCAAAAATCGAACTGGTCGCCGAACAGCCCTCTACCATGTGGAGCACCGTCTCGCCAGATGAATATGGCTTCTACGCCAACGTCAACCCCAACGTAGACCATCCACGCTGGAGCCAATCCACCGAGCGGCGCATTGGTGAAATTGCCCGCCGCCCTACCCTCATGTTCAACGGCTACGCCGAACAGGTAGCCGGGCTATACGAGAGCATGGATTTGCGCGTGAATTATTAAATTTCGTGGGTCGCAGTGACCACGCCCCCGCCAACGATGAGCAAACCGCGCATTACCCCCCTCCAACTCCTCGTTCACATCGCAGGGTGGCTTCCACTGGCCGCCCTGCTCTTCGACATGCTCACCGGCAACCTCACCGCCAACCCCATCCAAGATATCGAGCAACGCACCGGCTACACCGCCCTCCTCTTCCTGACGCTTTCGCTGGCCTGCGCCCCGCTGGCCTTCCTCGGCTGGAAGTCGCTGATACAGCGCCGCAAAGCCCTTGGCAACTACGCCTTTCTCTACGCCGCGCTCCACGTCACCGTCTTTATCGCGGTTGATTACGGGCTCAACCTGAACGCCATCCTGCGCGATGTCGGCACCAAACAATACATCATCATCGGCGCAACCGCCTTCATCCTGCTCATTCCACTCGCCGCCACATCCTTCAACTACTGGATGAAACGCCTCGGTAAAAACTGGAAACGCCTGCACCGGCTGGTCTATCTCATCGCGCCGCTCGCAGTCATTCACTTTTCAATGGCGCGCAAAGGCGACCTGCTCAACCTGAAAGGGGATATCCTCCAGCCTTTGACCTTCGCCGTTATCATCGGGATTTTACTGCTCCTGCGCCTGGGCCCCGTCAAAACAGCCATCACGCGGCTGCGCACCCGGCAGCAGCCTCCCGTCTAAAAAACATCTTCCTATCTGAAACAATAGAGCGCTGTCCGGGCATGGACAGCGGTCTATTGTTTCTGTTCCTGTTTTTAGAAAATCCCACGCACGACAAGCAGAAAGCCGATAATCGCCAGCGGAATGCCAACAACCGCGCCAACAATCGTCAGGCTAACCAAAACGCCTGCCAACATAAACACCAGCCCAATGGCAATGGCAATAAAACGCCCAACCATTTCCACAATCGTCGCCACCAGCATCCAAATAGCCCAAAAAGGCCACAGATACCAGGGAACCTTTTGTTTTTCAGCAGTAGTCATCACGGCCTCCTAATCCGTAACGCGGAAATTACTCCGCAACCAAAGGTGACGCAAACTTATTTTTACATACGCCAAACAGACGAAAAAGATGCAGAACTGGGTATAATGCCCAAATGGAAACGAACACGCCCTCAAACCACCCTTCAAAACAAACTCGCCTGGCGCACGCTCGGCAAACCCGGCAGAAAAGCCGCGAAACTATTTTAGCAGCCTTCCTGCCCGTTATGTTCGCGCTCGGCCTGGGATTGGGCTGGCTGCTCTGGGGCGCAGGCGCGCCCTCCGAGCCGCAGCAAGCCAACGAACCAGCAACACCCGCCCCACTCCGACGCATCGAGGTATCCGTCGGTGAAAGCCCCGCCCTCGGCCCCGCAGACGCCCCCATTACCATCGTCGAATTCAGCGATTATGAATGTTCCTTTTGCGCGCGCTGGCACCAGCAAGTCTACAAGCGTCTATTGCAAGAATACGAAGGGAAAATCCGCTTCGTCTACCGCGACTTTCCGCTCGACAGCATCCACCCCAACGCAACCCCGGCAGCCATGGCAGCCCATTGCGCCGGGGAACAGGAAGCCTACTTCCTCTTTCATGACGCCGTGTTCAGTTATCAGTATGGATTCGGGCGAGATGCTTACATTTCTTACGCAACCGAACTGGGACTGGATGTAAACGCCTTTCAAACCTGCCTGGATGAAAAACGTTACGCCAGCAAAGTGGAAGAAGACCTGCGCTACGGTTACTCCATTGGCGTCAGTTCCACGCCGACCTTTTTTGTCAACGGAATCGCCATCGTCGGCGCGCAGCCTTACGAGGTTTTCCAGCAAGTGATAGAGAAAGAATTGGCCGGGAATCAGTAAACCCCAAGGGCGGATAATCCATCCGCCCTTTTTACCTTTTTATATGAGGAGCGGGCATTATGAAAAAATTCGTAGCAGTGGCGGGCAACATTGGGGTAGGCAAATCGACCCTGGTCAGTTTGCTGTGCAAAAAACTTGGCGCAGATTGGCAGCCGTTTTACGAACCGGTAACTGAGAACCCCTACCTGGCCGATTTCTACAACGACATGGAAGCCTGGGCCTTTCACTCACAGGTCTTTTTTCTCACCCATCGTCTCCGAATCCACCACAAAATTTCCATCCACCCGACCTCGGTCTTTCAGGACCGCAGCGTGTATGAAGATGCCGAAATTTTCGCCCAAAACTTATTCTTGCAAGGCTATATCCACCCGCGCGATTACGAAACCTACCGTGACTTGTTCGAGACGCTGGCGCAGTTCTTGCCGCCGCCCGACCTGGTCATTTACCTGCGCGCCTCGGTGCCGACCTTGCTGACGCGCATCGTCCGGCGCGGACGTGATTACGAACGCTCCATCTCTGCCGATTACCTGGCCGGGTTAAACAAACTCTACGAAAAGTGGATTTCGGGCTTCACGCTCTGCCCGGTGCTGACCATCCCTACCGATAACCTGAACTATGTCGCCCATGCCGGGCATCTCAGCCTGGTGACGCGCAAAATCGAGGAAAAACTGACCGGCAAAGAAGAAGTCATCTTCGAGCCAGAAGAAATGGCCCGCGCCGCCGAAGATTAACAGGGCGTTGAGCGATTTGCCTATCAAAAAAAGCGCGGGAGGCTGCTCCCGCGCTTCATAAGTTAATCTGGCTATGCCCGAATGGGTCGCCCCGCCATCCCGCCAGAAACGAGGGAGCCATTAATCTGTAAACAATGGTAAATGCCCCAGCGCGATGATATGCAGCCACTTCGATTTCTCGCCCTCGGTGAAGATGGCGGTTTCAGCGGCGATGGAGGCATCGGCTTTACCTAAAATCATGCGCATCCCCTGAAGGGTGGAACCGGTGCTGATGACATCATCCACGATGATAACCTTTTTGCCCTGCACCAGGTCGCGGTCTTTCTCATCGAGAATCAAGACTTGCGGCTGACCGGTGGTAATGGAAAGAGTCTCGGCTTTGAGCGCGTCACCCATATAGGGTTTATAGGCTTTGCGCAGCACGACATACGGTTTTTGGGTCTCGACTGCAAGCGCATACGCCAATGGGATGGATTTGGCCTCGGCTGTAACCAACACATCATATTCAACCGATGCCAGTTTCTTTGCCAGTTCACGCGCGCAAGCCTGGACCAGTTCGGTATCACCGAGGATGTTTAGGATAGCAATCCGCAACTTGGGAGCCACCTCGAACAGGCGCAAATCGCGTTTGAGACCGGCAACTTCAACAGTGTAGAACTCTTTTTCAGACATAGTTCATCCTCCATAGGAAACGCTTGCATTCCGCGCAGGCGTAAGTGATTCAGGCTGTTGGGTTATGGCGTTCTCAAGAAAGCAAGTTTCTCCCTCACCCCTTCCCCTCTCCCGGTGGGAGAGGGGAAATTCTCTTCCCCCGGCGGGGGAAGGGCCAGGGAAAGTGCCCCAAAGGGGTATGAGGGCGAATGCCATGCGAAAGCGAAAACGTCAAGCATCCTTGAGAACGCCATGGCTGTTGGGTAGTGTATCACAATTCGTTTCAGCCTTTCCAGCGTTTTGCAAAGGCCAGGATGCAGTTTCTAATATAGAAGACATGGGGGTCGGCCTGCGGGCGTTTTTCTTTAATGAGATTCATGGCCGCCTGAGGCGCGTAGCCTTGCGCAATTAAGATGGCCGCGCCCATGGCCACGCTGCGGTGACGGCCAAAAGCGCAATGTGAATATACCTTTCCTCCCCCGGCAATTGTTAATAGCGCGGCGCGCGCTCCTCGCATGAGGAGATTGAACGGGATGGGGAAGAAGGGATTGTCGAGCGAACGCAGCCAGAGCACATCCACCGGTGGTTGGAGCAGGCCAGGGGGCAGGCGGCGGGCAAAGCGCATGTTCAACACCAGGCGCACGCCCAGGCTATGAAGCAGGTCATAGTCGGCAATGCTTGGCATTGGCCCAATGAACAAGTCTTCGGTAATCCGAGAAAAATCCATGTACAACACCCAGTCTGTAGACCAGCCCGGTGATTTCTCACCGGGCTGGTATGGCAAAATCACAAATTCCGGCAGGAGCAGGCTTTGTTGAATCTCTTCTGCCAGGGAAATGCCAGGTTGTGAACGAACAATCAGGGCGTTGGCGTGGCAGCGGCCCCAGGGGTCGGTGATTGCAGCAAGGGCGGCAGGCCAGGCGTAACGGTTGGGCCGGGCGTAACCGTCGGGTTGGGGGTAATGGTCGGCGTCACCAGGTTGACGCGCACTTTGATAACCTGCCCAACGAAAATCTTGTTTGCGTCGGTGATGTTGTTTATCGACAAAATATCTTCAATGGTGCTGTTAAAACGGTCGGCAATGGCTGCAATCGTGTCGCGCGCCTGGATGACGTAGCTTACTTCCGCGCCGCGCCGCAAAGTGGTGAAATCAATCGGCGTGGGGGTCGGGCAGCGCAGGTCAGGGTTAGGCAAGACAATAGACTGCCCAAGCGCGATGTTGTTGATATCAATTCCTGGGTTAAGGATGACAATGGTACACAGGAAATCATCACCCAGGCCAAATTTTTCTTGCAGCCCATACAACGTATCGCCGCTCTGGATTTCGTAGTTGAACGGCATGGCTGGCGTTGGGGTTAATGTTTCGGTCGGCGTGGTTGTTTCGGTTGGCGTGCTGGTAAGAGTAGCGGTGTTGGTTGGCGTAGAGGATGGGGTAGCAGTTGGGGTGTCGGTTGCCATCATCGTCTGCACCGGGCCGCCCGTGCCAAAAAGCCAGGTCGCCAAAACAATGATTCCGCCCACAATCAGCACGGCGACCAACCCCCAAATCACAAAGGGGCCAATCTGCTGCTTCTTGCGGTAATTGGTCATCACCTGGGCTGGGGGGCGCTGGTTGACAAAGACCGGCGGCGAGGTTTTTGGGGAATGCTTGGGTTCGGCGGAACCCGATTCCGCGCTTTCGTCTGAAGGGTGAATATTCTGCGTCATGATTGTTTTCCTTTTCAATAATGCGGATGAGGGAAACCGTCACCCGTGAACATGTTTATTCTACCTGAAAAATAGACGATTTTTGGCAATCTATTCTTGCGGAGCGCGCGCAAAGACAGGCTAGAGACCAAAATTTCCCGATTTTAGACAAAGTTGGCAGCCTTTGGGCTGCGCTCTTGAAGTGTTTCCCGCGTCCCCTCGTCTTAATGGGTGACTAGGGTGAGCGCATTTGGATTTTGCGACACCATTTCGGCGGGCTGAAGCCCTACGGGCTCTAACAATCGACCAAAGGCCGACTGCCATGCACTGAGGCAGGGGTTTGCCCCGTCGAATCTGGCAGAGAAAACCTCAAATGCGATTGCCCTTAATGGGTGTCAAAATCAGCAAAATCGACCGCGCTGGTGTGTTAGAATCTCAAACCGTTTGTTATGGACACGCTGCCCACTCTGATTCTTGCTTCCAATTCCCCGCGCCGCCGCCGACTCTTGGGGTTGGGCGGCTGGGATTTTAACGTGCAGGTGGCCGATATTGACGAATCGGTCAAAGCAGGCGAAGTGCCCCATCATTACGTCGAGCGGCTGGCCCGTGAAAAAGTCCACGCCATTGCGCCGCTTGCCCGAAGCGGTCAGGTTGTATTAGGCGCGGATACAACCGTCGTCATCGAAGGCGACATTCTGGGCAAACCAGTAGACGCCAACGAAGCCCGCGCCATGCTAACCCGCCTGCGCGGACGCGCCCACCAGGTTTATACTGGAATCGCCGCGCTTCGCGTGAGTGATGGCAAATTGCTGAGCGATGTGATTATGACCGATGTGCCAATGCGCAATTACAGCGACGAGGAAGTTGAACAATACATCCTATCTGGCGACCCGATGGACAAAGCCGGGGCCTATGGCATCCAGAATCCCAACTTCCAGCCAGTCGCGCGCATGGAAGGCTGCTACGCATCGGTGATGGGGCTGCCGCTCTGCAGCCTGACGCACCTGCTAGAGCAACTGGGAGTTGCGCCGCGCGCCGAAGTAGCCAAAAACTGCCAGGCAGCCCTGGCCTATCTGTGCCGCTCGCCGCTGCGCCACGTCTGAAAACGCAAACAATTATTCTTGGGAATCCAGCCGCCGCAAGTTTCTAAACCAGGCCGCGCGGCGACTCATGTTATTCTGCCAACCGGGGAAATAAAGGCAGAAATCAGAATATAATTCACAAAATCTCACCTGGAGTGTGATTAGATTTCAATTTTTCAATGTTTGGCAAAATAAAACAAATGCGGATGGTTTTATGATAAAAGATACACAGGAAACCATGCTCGATGATGTGGACAAACGCATCCTGCGCAGCCTGCAATTGGATGGCCGCCTGAGCAACATCGAACTGGCGCGGGCGGTGCACCTGTCGCCGCCCGCCACCCATGCCCGCTTGCGGCGGCTGGAGAAGGATGGCTACATCCGCCAGTATGCGGCAGTACTGGATAGAGAAAAGACCGGCTACGACCTGCTGTGCTTCATCCATGTCAGCCTGCAAATGCACCAGTTGGAGCAGGTCGAAAAATTCCGCGAGTCCACCCGCCAGATGCCCGAAGTGCTGGAATGTCATCACATCACCGGCGAGTACGATTACCTGCTCAAGGTGGCGCTGCGCAACCGCAAAGACCTGGAACGTTTCCTGGTGGACCGCCTGACGCCCATCCCCGGCGTGGGGCGCATCCACACCAGCCTGGTGCTGACCGAGGTCAAAGCGACGATGGCGCTGCCATTGGAATAGAACACATTCACCCAAAGGAGAGTAAAGCATGTCAGAAAACACCCCCAAAACGATGGGCCAGCAATTCGGCCGCCGCTCATGGGCCGAGCCGTGGAAAATCAAGATGGTCGAACCGCTGACCGTCACCACCCGCGAGGAGCGCGAAAAAGCCCTGGCCGAGGCCGGTTACAACACCTTCCTGCTCAAATCGGAAGATGTCTACATCGACCTGCTGACCGACAGCGGCACCAGCGCGATGAGCGACCGTCAGTGGGCTGGCATGATGCTCGGTGACGAGGCTTACGCTGGCAGCCGCAACTTCTACCGGCTCGAAGCCGCCATCCAGAACATCTACGGCTACAAATACATCGTTCCAACCCACCAGGGGCGTGGCGCGGAACACTTAATCAGCCAGACGGTTATCAAAAAAGGCCAGATTGTGCCGGGCAACATGTATTTCACCACCACCCGCCTGCACCAGGAACTGGCTGGCGGCACCTTCCAGGATGTCATCATCGACGAAGCCCACGACCCGGCCAACCTGCATCCGTTTAAGGGCAACATTGACCTCGATAAAGTCCAGGCCATCATCGACAAGCACGGAGCGGAGAACATCGCCTACATCAGCGTGGCTGGCACGGTCAATATGGCCGGCGGGCAGCCGGTCAGCATGGCGAACATCAAGGCCCTGCGCGCGCTGTGCGACAAACACGGCGTCAAAATCTACCTCGACGCGACCCGCATGATGGAAAACGCCTACTTCATTCAGGAACGCGAAGAAGGCTATGTCGATAAGTCTATTGCCGAAATTCTGAAAGAATTTTGCAGCTACACCGACGCGGCCTGGATGAGCGCCAAGAAAGACAACCTGGTCAACATCGGCGGCTGGCTGGCCGTCAACGATTGGGACATCTTCGAGGAACTGCGCAACCTGGTCGTAGTATATGAAGGCCTGCACACCTACGGCGGCCTGGCCGGGCGCGACATGGAAGCCCTCGCCATCGGCATCGAAGAATCGGTCTCAGACCAGCACATCCGCTCGCGCATTGGGCAAGTGCTTTACCTGGGCGAACTGCTCACCGACTGGGGCATCCCGATTGTCCAACCAGTCGGCGGGCACGCCATTTTCCTCGACGCGAAGGCCTTCTACCCGCACCTGAAGCAAATCGAATTCCCGGCCCAAACCCTGGCCGCCGAACTCTACCTCGATTCGGGCATCCGCTCGATGGAGCGAGGCATCGCCTCCGCCGGGCGCGACCCGAAAACCGGCGACCACTACTACCCCAAGCTGGAATTAACCCGCCTGACCATTCCGCGCCGCGTTTACACCCAGTCGCACATGGACGTGGTGGCCGAAGCCGTCAAAGCCGTTTACGACGCCCGCGAAACCACGCGCGGCCTGAAGATGGTCTACGAACCGAAGTACCTGCGCTTCTTCCAGGCGCGTTTCGAGCGTTTGTAAGCCAGCCATAGCAGAAGTTGGTACAATATCCGGCAGATTCCCCGCTCGCGTAGCGGAGAAAATTCGGAGATTGCGCCACAAATCATGAAACGAACCTTATTCCTGTTCCTCCTGCTGTCACTTTCCTATATCGCTATTCCTGCCCGCGCCCAAACTGCCTCCCCGCAGCCGGTCGCGCGGGCGGTTTTATTCACATCCCCCATCTGCGCGTTCTGCCGGGAGATTATCGAAAAGGAATTGCCGCCCATTACCGAGAAATTTGGCGCGCAGTTGGAAATCCTGACTGTGGATACCACCACAGCCGAAGGGCAAGCCCTGTACGAATCGGCCCTGGCTGCTTCCGACCAGCCACGCGGACTTCCGCGCCTGTTGATTGGGCAATCCGCCTTGATGGGCGTCAATATCCCCAGACAGCTGCCCGCCCTGGTGGAAGCGGCCCTGGCGCAGGGCGGCTCGACGTGGCCGGAGATTCCGGGCATGGATAATTACCTGGCGTCCGGGCCGATTGCTCCACGCTCGCCCGCTGCTGCAAATACCAAAATACCACAGCCCCAGCCAGCCGAAGCTGGGCCAGTTGTCCACGCGCTGATGTACTCGATGGAAGGCTGCCAGCATTGTGACGATGTCAAGCGCGATGTTTTGCCGCCCATTTACGCGCGCTATGGCGGGCAATTCGACCTGCAAATTGTCGAAATTGTCACGCTGGAAGATGTTGACCATCTGTACCAGGTTGCAGCGGGGTACGGAATCTCCAAAGAGCGGACGGGCGTGCCGCTCCTCATCATCGGCCAAACGCCGCTGGTCGGCGCCGATGAAATCCGCAGCCAACTATCCACCCTTATCGAAGAACACCTGGCGCAGGGTGGCGTGGAATTACCTGCTGTTACCCCGAAGAGTTCAAGTGGGGGCGCAGCGGTTGTTCCCGGAATGCGCTATAACGGTTTCACGCTGGCTATCGTTCTAATGGTCTTGATGGCATTGGCTCTCGTTTACACCGCAATCGCCTTTGCAATCGGCAAAACATTCTCGCTGCCGCCCCAGGCCGATTGGCTCATCCCATTCATCATCCTGGCCGGGATTATAGTGGCGGGGTACCTCGCCTATGTCGAGACGCAGGAAGTCGCCGCTGTGTGCGGGCCAATCGGCGATTGTAATGTAGTGCAAAACAGCCCGTATGCCACCTTGTTTGGTTTCTTGCCAGTGGGCGTGTTGGGTTTAGTGGGCTATTTGGGGCTGTTGGCTGCCTGGCTGGCCCGAAAATTCACCCCCGGATTAGAGAAATCCGCCGCTTTTGCTTTCCTGGGGATGTCATTTTTGGCAACGGGATTCTCGCTTTATTTGACCTATCTCGAACCCTTTGTCATTAAAGCCGTGTGCGCCTGGTGCCTGGCCTCGGCTGCCCTGGTGACACTGCTCCTGTTGCTTGGTCTCCCGCCCGCTGCGCGTTTTCGCCGCATTGGGTGATAAGAATTACTGGAAAGCCCCCTGAAGCAGGTTCAGGGGGCTTTTTGTTCTTACAAAAGACTTTACCGGGAATAGTGCGGTAAATGTATAACCTGCCGAATTCAATAATGGCAGGTGAGATATGATTCAATTTCGGCTACTCAAAAAGAATTTGGCGGCATTCCAGAGTTTTACCGGGTTCAGTCTTGCAGCGTTCTATGAATTGCTGCCATCTTTCGAACGGGCTTATGAAGCCGTTCTGGAACAACCAAGTTTTCTTTGTTCTTGACCAGCGGCCAGCGGCAGCCTTTCAGGATGTTCTTTGTACTTTCATCGGCATCTTTCTGGATGCTGCGGCGTGCTTTTGCCAGTGCATCGTTCAGGTTTTCCATCACATGGAAACGAACTACCGTGCAGCGCGCTTTGCACCCGGACTTGCGGGTATCCTCGTGCCGCAATCGTTTTTTGCCCTGTGTTCAAACATGGCTTGAACCGCTTCTTCACTCAAGCCTTCCTCTTCTGCAATCTGCCTGACCGGTTCTTTGCGGGAACGCTGGTAAATGTAATTCTCGTATCTTACGGTGTAGATTGCTTCTGGCCTTTTCCAGGCTGCTCGCTCAACAAAGGTCTTGCTGCACAAACGATGCGCGCGATAACTCAAATAACAACGCCGTTCTCCATAGGCTAAATCTCGGATGCGTTGTTCTTCGGATTGACCATGAATCTGGATACTGATTTGCTGACACGCTGGACAGACGCCCGCTTCATCAACACTTTCAACGATATGTTTGATTTGTTCGGCACTTGTAAACTCTGTCCCTGTTGCTCGTAGATTAGCTATGCCTAACAACTCACTCAGAAACTCTGGGTTGCTCATTGGGGTTTCTCCGTTTTTGCCCTAATAGCAGCACTTTCACTCACTTTTCACAGCAAAAACGGTAGAGCCATACTTTTATTACAAACCGCTGGACATTGCCCTGGTTTTATATCTCAACAAATTGGTTTCTGTGAAAGTAAATGATGGCCCTGCGAAGATAAACCTTGCAGTATGGAACCTGAGCGGAAAGGTGAGTTGCGACAAATTTAACCCATATCGATAATCTTTTGCCCAAGCCTTTTTGTTTTGCGCAGAGTATGAGATACGTTCTTCTCATCGAAAGTACCCCTGCAACAGGCAGGGGTACTTTCGATGAGAGCAAATTGTCCCAGTGCAATTTAAATTTCAAGAAATTGTCACCTGTTTTTTCCCTCGATTTTCGCCCAACTGTCTTTCAACGTCACCGTGCGGTTGAAGACCGGTTTGCCGGGGGCGCTGTCGGGGTCAATGCAGAAGTAGCCGGTGCGCTCGAACTGGATTCGCTCTCCCACCGGAGATTCGGCCAGGGATGGTTCTACGAAGCAGTTTGGCAGCACTTCGAGCGAGTTGGGGTTGATAATGGATTCCAACTCGCCGTCATCAGGCCGTTCGGTGGTGAACAACTGCTCATACAGCCGCACTTCCGCCGGGAGGGCGTGCCCCGCCGAGACCCAGTGAATCGTCGATTTGACTTTACGCCCATCGGGGGCGTCTCCGCCGCGCGTGGCCGGGTCGTAGGCGCAGTGGACTTCGACCACGTTCCCGGCTTCATCCTTGACCACATCGGTGCAGCGCACCAGGTAGGCATAGCGCAGGCGTACCTCGTTGCCGGGGAACAGGCGGAAATATTTGGGAGGCGGCACTTCGCGGAAGTCATCCTGTTCAATGTAAAGCACCTTCGAGAATGGCACTTTGCGCGTCCCAGCAGTGGGGTCTTCGGGGTTGTTGACCGCGTCCATCTCTTCGACCAGGTCTGCGGGGTAGTTGTCAATCACCAGTTTGAGCGGCTTCAGCACGGCCATGCGCCGCAGGGCGGTTTTGTTCAACGTGTCGCGGATGACCGCTTCAAACTGCCCCATCTCAACCCAACTATCGTTTTTCGTCTCGCCGGTGCCGGTTACGAAGTCAATAATTGCTTCGGGCGGCACGCCGCGCCGCCGCAAGCCGCGCAGGGTGGTCAGGCGCGGGTCGTCCCAGCCGCGCACAATGCCCGTTTCGACCAGTTTGCGCAGTTTGCGCTTGCTCATCATGGCATAGGTCAGGTTCAGGCGCGAGAATTCAATCTGTCGGCTGGGGAAGGCTTCCAGTTTTTGCAGGAACCACTCATAAAGCGGGCGGTGAATGATATATTCATTGGAGCAGAGCGAATGAGTCACGCCTTCCATCGAATCGTTCTGTCCGTGTGACCAGTCGTACATTGGGTAGATGTGCCACTTATCGCCGGTGCGGTGGTGGTGGACGTGCATGATGCGGTACATGACCGGGTCACGCAGCAGGATGTTGGGGTGCGCCATGTCGATTTTGGCGCGCAACACGCGGCTGCCTTCGGGGAATTCGCCGTTTTTCATGCACTCCAGCAGGTCGAGGTTTTCTTCTACTGAGCGGTTACGCCAGGGGGAATCGACACCCGGTTTAATGGCAGATTCGGTCTCGCTCCACTTCGTGCCTTTGGGCAGGGTGCCGCGATTGGCGCTCATCTCCTCCTGGGTCTGGTCATCCACATAGGCCAGTCCCATTTTGACGAGGCGCGCGGCCCATTCGTAGAGCAGGTCGAAGTAGTCAGACGCGAAAGTAACTTTGGACCACTGAATCCCCAGCCAGGCAGCGTCTGCTTCGATGGCATCCACAAATTCGGTTTCTTCTTTGGTCGGGTTGGTGTCGTCGAAGCGCAAATACAGTTCGCCGCCAAATTCTTTGGCAGTGAAATAGTCAATTAAGAAGGCCTTGCAGTGCCCGATGTGCAGGTAGCCGTTGGGTTCGGGTGGCAGGCGGGTGCGGACGTAGTTGAAGCGTCCGTTTTTCAGGTCTTCGGCGACGGCTTCACGGATGAAAGCGGGCAGGCGGGAGGGGGTGTTGGAGTCCATCAGGGGTTCCTTTTTGAGCGGTAACGTCCCGAAGGTTTTTGAGCAAGTCGTTTTACTTTTCGATACCCTTCGGGACGGTTTTTTACTACGGGAGATTGCTGTTTGCGGCTGCGAGGGTATAATTTCGCAGGAAATAATGTTCCATTATAACAAACCGTAGCGCGAGATTTATCCCTCATAAAGGAGTCGCAAAATCGGGAGACTTTGCGCTCCGCTCACAACCTTTTCCGGCCTTGTTTTTTTGTAAACAATGCCTTTTCAAGGAGGAATGATGACCACCCCTGTTGAAAAAACACCGTTCCTGGGAACGTACTTCGAACGCGACAGCGTCTTGCGGCTGGAACGCCGGACGCGCATCCTGGGCTGGGTAATTTTTGCTATTTACGTTATGCAATATCTTTATGATATGGGCATGTTCTTTTATAACAATCTCGCCAATGGCTTTCCTATCGATTGGTTTTATATGCTATTCAACCTGGGGCGTCCTTTTCAGGGGCTAATGCTGTTGGCTGTTTTGCACATCCTGGCCTCGGCGCTGCTCATCTTGCTCGACATTGAGCAAAACACGCGCCGCGCCGCCCGCCAAGTCAATCCTACAAAGAGCGCGGGACTTTGAGCCTGGCAAGCGGAGTTCGTAATGCGTAATTCGCGGCTTGTTTGACGTAACGGGGTTGATTCCGATTAGGAATTCCCGAATATCGAATACCGAATTTCGAGTATCGCATCGCGGAACCCTGCCGCAGCCAGGGCGGGATTCTCCGCCCGCGAGATGCCGCGCGAGATGGGCAATAACATGCCTCTACCGTCTTTCCGTAAACCGGCTTTGAGCGCCACCTCCAAATCGCCGCCCTGCGCGCCGATGCCAGGGGATAAAAACCACATTTCAGGCACGGCGGCGCGGATGCGGGCTAATGCTTCGGGTTGGGTTGCGCCAACGACGAGGCCGATGTTGTTACGGGTATCCCAGGCTTGGGCCAGGCGGGCGACGCGTTCATACAAAGGCATTGACGATGGACGATGGACGATGGACGATGAGTCATCGGCGACGGTCAATGGTCTATGGTCTACCATCAGGTCTTGTAAATCACCTGCTCCGGGGTTGGATGTTTTGCACAACAGGAACACGCCTTTTTCGGGGTTGTCGATGAAAGGGTCGATTGAATCTTTGCCGAGGTAGGGGCTGAGGGTGATGCAGTGCGCGCCCAACATCTCGAAGGCCGATTTGGCGTAGGTTTCAGCGGTGGAGGCAATATCGCCTCGTTTGGCGTCGAGGATGACGGGAATCATCGAACCGAGGCGGTTGGATTGCTCTTGGATAGCCTCGATGACGGTTTTGAGCGACATCCAACCCTCGGCGCCAAACTGCTCGAAGAAGGCGGCATTGGGTTTGAAGGCCGCGGCGTAGGGGGCGGTTTGACTAACGAGATTCAGGCAAAAGTCGAGGGCCGATTGGGCGGTAGGTTGTCCGAAGGCTTGCCTTGAGCCTGTCGAAAGGTCAGAAACGTGCGGGTCGAGTCCCACGCAGAGGAGCGAGGAGCAGTCGTCAACGCGTTTTTCGAGAAATGTAAAAAATGACTCCATTGTCCGCCTCGTTTATTTCCACGCTGCCAAAAGGTTTGCGACACAGCGCTGATCGGTTCCGTAGTAGCGCAGAACATTCGGAATATTTTTGGGAAGCGCCGCCAGGTTTTTGAACGCTTGCTTTCGTTCTGTTTCTGTGATTAAGTTGAGTTGGCAGATAAATTTCAAATAAGCGGGCAATAGCTCAACCGTGGCCGCCAGGTGATATGGTTTGCCTCCCACCATGGGGACAAAATCGGTGAGCGCTTTATCGAGCGTGGCAAAGGAGGGAATCAACGAGAAATTTTTCACAATGGTCTGTTTTGCTGGTTTCTTTTTCCCCTGCCTGGCCTGCCCAATCCCATTTTGTTGGGTCAGGGCAATTGCAATTCCTTCCCAGGCCATGTCTGCCCGCCCGTAAGGAATGCCGAGGCGATGTTGTTCGGCAACAAACTCGGCCAGTAAGTTGTGAAGATTTAAGTTAAGGGTATCGACTCCCCGTTCGGGCGCAAAATCGGATGGCTGCCAGGCGGATGAAGCGGCAGATGAGAAGCGGGGAATGTATCTTTCCAGCCAGTCTTCCTTCCAATTAACGTAAGGCGCGGTGGCGGTCAAAAAATTATCGTCATGCGCGCCAGGGGATGGGCTGGTTTCAAGATATTCCCATAACATGAGTTTGGCTATTTCGCCTTTGAATTCTTCTGCCGCCCAAGGTACCAGGTCGGGAGATTTTTCTATGGGCGCAATCGCATCTACCATCACAGGTATCAAGGTTTTATGCAGTCCGTGATAAACCAGTTCGTGAATCACCTGGTAATAGGCGTCGACATCGGCTTCGTGACGGTAGATTTCCAAAAAAGACGGAATCTCACCCAGCCGCCCATCGTCGATGGCGAAACGAATCAGGTTATGATGGAAATACCTGGCTTCATGTTGGTATGACTTGGGTGCTTTTTCTCTAATTTTCCAGACCAATTCGGCATATTGCGCGCGGCCGCTGGCATTTTTCGAGAGTGATTTTTCGATTTGCTCCATCATCTCGAAGGCCAAATCGTGATTCATTTTGCCGGCGTCTAACACAGCCATTACTGTTTCCACCTGCTGTTCGATTTTCGCCTTCTCAAAAACATCCCAAAAGTTTCCTGCTTCTGGGTCGAACTGCTTAATTGATTTTTTGAACATATTTTCTCCTGCAAGCGGTAGACAGATACTCGGCTGAAAACTCGAATACCGAATAGCGAGAATCGAATTACGCCTTCCCCAACACCATCGCCAGCAGCGACATTCTCACATACAGTCCATACTCCATCTGGCGGAAGTAGGCGGCGCGCGGGTCATCGTCAAAGTCGGGGCTGATTTCGCCGACGCGGGGCAGGGGGTGCATCACAATCATCTCTTTTTTGGCGGCTTTCATGATTTCGGGGTCGATGACATACGCGCCTTTGACCTTTTCATAGTCTGCCGGGTCCTCGAATCGCTCCTTCTGGACGCGGGTGACGTACAGCACATCGGTTTCGGGCAGCACTTTTTCAAGGGTGGCGTATTCGGCCTGCGGGATGCCTTTTTCTGCCACTTCGTCCATCACTTCCCTGGGCATACGCAGGATGTCGGGTGAAATGTAATTGATTTTGACGTTGTAGAGCGAGAGCAGCCGCGCGAGGGAGTGGACGGTGCGGCCATATTTCAGGTCACCGAGCATGGTGACGGTCATGCCGTCAATCTGGCCTGCGCCGAGTTCCTCGAAAATTGTGAAAGCATCCAGCAGGGCCTGGGTGGGATGCTCGCCTACGCCGTCCCCGGCGTTGATGACCGGTTTGCGGGCCGCTTTGGCTGCAATCGCCGCTGAGCCGGTCTCGGGGTGGCGCAGCACGATGACGTCTGCATAACACTCCAGGGTACGGACGGTGTCGGACAGGCTCTCGCCTTTCGAGACCGAAGAATATTTCACCTCGTTAATTGGGATGACCGAGCCGCCCAGGCGTTCCATCGCCGCTGTGAACGAGGACGAGGTACGGGTGGATGGTTCGTAGAACAAGTTGGCGAGGATTTTGCCCTTCAGGAGGTCGAAGGTCCCAACGCGTTCGACCATCCCGCGCATCTCATGCGCTACGCCAAAAACATACTCCAGGTCAGCGCGGCTGAACTGCTTGACAGATATAATGTCTTTGCCATACCAGGGGGCATGGGTGTTATCGCCAAATGGCAGGTAGGCGGATTGGGGGTCGGTGGGCATGTTTCTCTCCTTGGGTGTTCGGAAATTGCGAATCGAAAATCGTCACAGAAAGACTTCCGAAGTCATGAAGACCTCGGAAGCCCTTGATTAAGTAATGATGAATTCAAATAATTGTCGAAAAAGATGATGCGTATTCGGTCGGGTCTTCATAGCCAGACGAAATTTTATCACATCGTAAATTCGCCTAAGTCCAGAGATTCCTACTTTTGACAGAAATATGGCGGCTTTAGCCCCCGTTCTCGGCGCAATCGCGCCAGCAATTCTTAATTTGGTGATACCCCATAGCTCGGAATCGAGGGGCTAGCCCGCCGAATTTGGTGGTGCAAAGATAGGGGAAATCGCCATGATGGCACTTTCCCTAGCCCTTCCCATCTCCCATCGGGAAGCGTGCCTGCCAGAGTAGAGGGGCAGGGGCGAGGGAGAAACTTGCTTTCTTGAGAACGCCATATAGCTGCCAGAATTTGGTCTGGACAAAACCAAATCCATCGGGTACAATTTCGCCCCGCTGTATAAGGACAGTTTTTTCTCGGAGGAAGTACTTTGGCTAATATCAAGTCTCAAATCAAGCGTAACCGCCAGAACGAAGCCCGCCGCCTGCGCAACCGCGTCTTTCGTGGTTCGGCCCGCGCCGCAGTGCGCGCCGCCCGCGCCGCCATCGACTCTGGCGCGCCCGACAAGGCTGCCGTACTGGAAGCCATCAGCCGCCTCGATAAGGCCGCTGAAAAAGGCGTTATTCACAAGAACAACGCCGCCCGCCGCAAAAGTCGTCTGATGAAGGCGCTCGCGGCTGCCGAAACCAAGTAACCCCCTGGCTTGTGACCTTGAGAATCAAGCGGGAGCGCCATACGGCCGCTCCCGCTTTTGTGCTTGTAACCGGAGAAAATGATGGAAACAGGAACGATACTCTTCCTGAACGGGGCCTCCAGTTCGGGCAAAACCACCCTGCTGGAAACTTTGCAGAACCGGCTGGACGCGCCCTTCCTGAACATGGGCATCGACAAATTCATCTGGATGATGCCCGACCGCTACCTCGACCGCCCGCTGTGGGATGATGTGCTTGGCAAAGCCACCGAAGCCGGCCAGACCGGGCATACCCTGTTTTCAGGAATGCACCACGCGATTGCCGCGGCAGCCCGGCGCGGGAACAATATCCTGGCCGACCATGTGTTGGTGGAAAAAGCCTGGGTGGAGGAGTGCGCCAAATTATTTGTGGAACTCCCTGCTTACCTGGTCGGAATCCATTGTCCGCTGGAAGTTCTCGAACAACGCGAGCGGGAGCGGAAGAATCGCACGCTGGGACAGGCCAGGGCGCAATTTGAACTGGTTCACCGCTGCAGCGTGTACGACCTGGAACTGGATACATCCATACTGACCCCGGAAGAGTGCGCCAGCCGCATTATCGCCCGGCTCGAAACGCTTCCGCAGGCGTTTAGGAGGCTGTTCACCCGCTGAAGCGCTGTTGTCAATACAACAGCGGAAACCGGCTGTGTCAGAATGGTATAATCCCGCAACGAACGCAGGACTTTCCCGCAAGCAGCGCGGGACTTTCCCGCCAACGCTATTTTCTCTCTTCCGGACTCAAAAACCTCGTGTCTTCTCAATCTTTTGGGGAGAGAAGCACCGTCCCGCGAGCGCTCAGCCGAGCGGTTCGAACGGCT
>CAYLZI010000025.1:0-22054 GCA_964388215.1 uncultured Anaerolinea sp. | reverse complement strand
GGGAATACTCTATGCTATACCACTAAAGACCCTTTTCTGCCAAGATGTACTAGTTGCCAGGAAAACAACGCCCAGCACCAGCAGAATGATTCCCATCGCTCCGGTAACAATTCCGCCAAAGTATAGGTAGGCAAACAAAGCGGCGATGATGACGCGGACGATGCGGTCAATCGTTCCCATATTTTGTTTCATAATTTTCTCCTGTTGAAAAATAGAAATTTACTACTTGTTTTGATGAAGCAGGAACAGAAAAGTTGCAAAATCAGCGGCAAATTAGCACCGGCGCATTTTGTTCGCGCAGCATGTAGTTCACCCAACTGCCGATGGTCACTTCCTTCAAGATTGCGCCACTGTAGCCGCCCATCAGCACCAGGTTGGCGTTGCGTTCTTCAGAAACCTGTTTCAACACATCCGCGGAAGACTTCGCAATAACGTACTCGGCCTGGATTTCATGCAATTCCAGGTATTGACGGGCTGCATCTTGGACGGAAGCGGCATTTGCCCCTTCACCGATATAAACCGTGAGCGAGGTTTTCCACTGTTCGGCCAGGTAAGCGGCCACGAACAGGGCCTCCTTTGCCTTAGGGCTTCCATCGAAAGCCAGCACAGCCCGGTCTAGGTCGGTTGCGCCTGTAGGCAGGGCCAGCACCGGGCGCGGAGAACGCGAGATGATCGCCCGCAGCGGCGAAGCCAGGCCAGAGAGACCTGAGCCGGGCGGGTAGACGATTTTGAGCATCACCAGGTCGGCCAGGGCCGCGCGTTCCAAGATTTTTCGAGCCGGTTCGCCTGGTTCAATCGCCAGGCTGCCACTCACCCCAGCCTCGCGGCACATAGACTGAAACTTTTCCTTGACTTCCTGCGCATTGGAGCCAGCGGCCTTCTTCTCATTCGAAATGATGTGCAAGCCGTTTAATTTTGCGCCCTCGCGTTGAGCCACCAGAATGGCTTGCTGCAAAGCCCGCCAACCCTCCACCTCGCCGCTCACCGGAACGAGGATGTCTTGAAACAAACGCTCGGTATAACGGTCGAGCAAGCGGGTTTTGCGCCATGCGCCAGTTTCGTCGAGCAGCGCTCCCCGAGAGCGGGATTGTTCCTGAAGGATGGCATCTGCAACCGCCTCAGGACGCAGTTCCCAGCCAAGTTCATCTTGCAGGGCGGCGCGATGCTCTGAAAGCCACAGGTACAAGTCGGTTTCGGTACGCTGCGGGAACCAGCGCATCAGGCCGCGTTCACGGATGATGTTGACCAGTGGCAGGTATTCCACATCGTACCAGTGCGCCAGCGCTTCTTCGTTAGAAATATCACGCTGGAAATCCAATCCCATATAATAACGATGCACCTGGACATACCCGCGCAGTTTTTCATATTGGCCCGGAACCGAAACATTCAGGTCAACATTCGGGCGCAGACGCGGCAGGTCCGTCTCATTCAAGAACTCGGCATATTCGGCCTTGACAATTAAATCATCCGGACGGACATCTGGCGTAAGCGGGACATTCGTTTTGACTTCAATGACCCGCGCTTCGATTTTCTCCCAGCCTTCCTGGCGAGCAATCGAGACGCGGTGATTGCCATCCAGCACAAAATAGACTTCTCCCACCTGGTAAACTTCGATGGGCGGCCACCCGGTTAGGTTGTCGCTCAGAGAAGCCTTCACCCGCGCCCAGCGTTCTTCGTCGCTGGGGTTGCGTGGCAAGAAGGTACGCGTAAAATCGGTATAGCGCCCCACGCTGCCAACAATCGCATCCAACGGAATAACCTGGATGCCGCGTTCGGCGCGCGCCTGGAGCTTCAATTTTTGGGCAACTTCCTCGTAAGAGAGCAGTTCATTTGATTTGCCCGTCATGCGCGAGAGAATTGCTTCCACAGCGGCGCGCTGGCGCGCCTCGTGGAAATCATGCACAGCCTGACGAAAATTGCTGGTTCGAGATTCCATAGAATTTACACTTTCTGAACACGAGCGGCAAAAAACGCCGCGAAATGAGAAAACAGCACAAGCAAGGCGCGATTTTACCCGAATTTTCCAAAAACCTGCCGCCGACAGGGTATCCAAATGGGTAATTTTTGAAGCACTTAGTATCTTACCAGTGAAATTCTTGCACAAAAAGCAAGAAAATTTAAACACAACCCCGCCCAGTTCGCGGGGCAAGCGGACACGAAGTACACGAAGGTTTTAAGAGCTTTTAAGGTTTTCCTTTGTGTCCCTTTGCCTGCACCGTGCAGCAGGCACGCGTGTGACCTTCGTGTTTAAAGGTTTTGCTTTTCCGGCTTGTCCGGGTTAGGTGTATTGTACAATCAAATGCCAAAAACGCATCCCAGAAAATCGTTATAATCAAGTACCCTATCACTTATCGAAAGGATTATTATGACTCTCACCCTTGGCACAGCCTCTGCCCGGCGCGGCGAAATCGTTTACGGAGAATTCCCGCTGATTCAGCATCCCGTTGGCGGGTCAGATTCTCTCCCGGTCATCCTCGCCCAGGGACAGGAGGAAGGCCCTGTTTTCTGGGTCACGGCAGGCATTCACGGCATCGAACATGCCGGAATCCAGGTCATCCATAAACTCATCACACCCGCGCTGGTTAACGATTTATGTGGGAGCATTGTCGCCATACCGGCCCTCAACCCGGCCGGCCTGCGCACGCTAGAACGCCGCGCCTACTACGAGGAGACCGACCCCAACCGGCTCTTCCCCGATGGGCGCAAGCATAAGCCTGACCCAGATAAAGCCCCACCCTCGGCGCTGGAGCAGGCTTACGAGCGGCTGTTCGATGAAATTAAGAAGACGGCCAATTACTTTTTCGACCTGCACTGCATCAGCATTAACTCGCTTTCGTTTGTTTTCCGCGACCGGCTGCTCTATCGCAAAGACGACGAACCTGCCAGGCAGCGCGCCGAAGCCACCGCGCAAAGGATGGAGGAGATGGCGCGCGCCTACGGTCACACCATCATCGCCGATTTTTCGGTGGGGAAATACATTGACGAAAAGCTGCACCGCGCCACCACTGCTTCTGCGGCCATGCTGGCCGGCATCCCGGCGTTGACGGCGGAAATCAGCAGTTCTTACACCCCCAGCCCAGAATACGTCAGCGCGGCGCTGACCGGGCTGAAAAACGTGCTGCGCTGGGCCAATATGCTGCCCGGAGAATTAGAACCAATCGCTGGCATCAAGGTGATTGACCCCGGCTACCCCACCCGGCGGCGCAGCGTGGCGCGAGTGACGCAAGCCTGCATTGCGCACCACCTGGTTGAACCAGGCGGCCTGGTCAAAATTGGCGACCCGCTGGTGGAGATGCGCGATGCCTGGGGCCGGTTACTGGGCGTGTTAACTTCAGAATATGAGGGTTTCGTCATCTCGCGCCCGCCCGGCATTTTGTTCTACCCAGGCGAGGCCACCCTGCTGCTCGCCATCCGCGATGATGAACCGCTGGTAGGCGAATACCCCGAGTCGTTTTTCGATTAGCCGATTGAACAATTTTCCTGCCGTGCTATACTGGCTGTAGTTGTTTTTCTTTTGCTCACAGGAGTAACCATGCCCACATCTGCCACACCCGAAGCAGCCGCATCAGCGACGCCCCCAACCGTTGATTACCCCAAACTGCCGCCGCGTCCCTTCGCCTCGGTTAGTCCCGAAGAATACATCTCTGAGCGCGTCAACGGCGCTATCACCTGGTACGATAAAACTGCCAACAAAACCAAATCCTACTATCTTTGGATGCGGGCAATCACGGTAATTGGCGGCGCGCTCGTGCCGGTGCTGGTCAATATCGATATCAATTACATGAATTATGTTACGACCGCCATCAGTTTGATTGTTGTTTTGCTGGTCTCCCTCGAAAGTGTGTACCATTACCGCGAACAATGGACGAACTACCGCTCTACCGAACAATTCTTGCGTAACGAATACTTCTTGTTCACGTCGCAGGGCGGCGTTTATGCCTCGCTCAACCCAAAAGAGGCCTATAAACACTTTGTTGACCGTGTTGAGGAGGTCATCAGTTCAGAAAACTCATCCACCCTGCGCATTATGACATCGGTCACTGAAACCAAAACCGAAACCAAGACCATCACGCCCGCAACACCGCGCGTCGCCACCCGGCGCGGCGAGGACAGGTAACCGCTCATGAGCATTGATATCTTTCTCAGCGTGGGCCGCGCAGCCACGCCCCAGCAAGAAAAATTCGTTGAGGCAGCTCAATCCCTGTTGCGAGAAAATGGTTTCAATCCGCGCACCGTAGGCCGCACCGATTTCGCGTCTGAAAAACCACTCAAAACCATTCTGGACGTGATGCGCAAGTGCCAGGGAACGGTTGTGATTGCCTTCGAGCGCATCCGTTTTGAGCACGGGACCGAGCTTGCGGGCGGAGAAAACGCTGCCGCGCTTGAAAACATCAGCTTGCCAACGGTCTGGAATCAAATCGAAGCGGGCATGGCTTACGCGCTCGGCCACCCGCTGCTGGCTATTGCCGAATCGCGCCTGCGCAACGAGGGACTGCTCGAAAAAGGTTACGACTGGTTTGTGGAATGGGTCGAATTGGATATTCCCAGCCTGGAAGAGCGCAATTTCACCGAAGCCTTTAAAGCCTGGAAAAAACGGGTTGAGGCTGTTTCGCGCGCGTAAACATATCAAAAAACAAAGCTGCCCGAAGATATTCTCCGGGCAGCTTTGTTTTACATCCGCGTACACATCATCCCGCCATCCGCATGGAGCGTCGTGAATGCCAGGCTGGCCGGGCTATGGCAAATCTATCTTTTCCACAATCGAAAGCATCTCGCGCAATCGTGCGGTTGCGGCATCGCCTGCCGATGGGAAACTTTCAAACCGGCTGGTCTTGAAAGCATCGAGCGCGGCTTTGCCAGCGTCGGAGACGTGCATGTTTGTCAAAACTTGAGTCAGCACGGAGACATATTCCGCGCTCAGGCCAGGAGCCACAAGCACCACCTGGTGGGGGATTTTTTCGGTGCGGGCCAGTTCTACCAATTGTTCTGTCGCGCCTGTAGAGAAAACAATGTCAAAATGATAATCATCCACTGCCCCAGCCGTCGCCGAGCCGCCAATCACAGCCCGCAGCGTAGCATCGTGAGTGCCGGTAAACGCAAACCCGACCCCGGTGGGAGGAACCGGGTCAGAAAAGTTACTTTGCCAGGTTAGCTCCAACCCGTTTTCAATCAAGTGAACCGCCGGCAAGAAAAAACCGGCGGTTGCGGCGGGGGCGCGCATCGCAATCACCCCCCCGCGCAAATCATCCAGACTCTTGATGCCGCTGCTACGGCTGGCGAAGATGACAGCCTGAACATCGGGCCGGCTAAACTGCCAACCGCGCAAAATTAAGTTTGCTCCGCTCTGCTCACTAACCAGCAAAGCCGGGTAAACACCATCGAAGTGCAAATCCACCTCGCCAGATTTCAGCCAACCGGCCATTTCATCCACCGAAGCGGCCACGCGCGCCCGTCCGCCGGTAATTCCATAAGCGGCCAACTGGGCGGCCAGCGCATCGGCCAACGGCTGGATGCTGGCCACATCATCAACAGGGCTTCCGGCAATTACCCCCAGGGTAATCAAACCATTTTCTGGAATCAAAACAGTCGGAGACTGCGTTGGGGGCGTACACGCGATGATTAAGAAGTTGATGAAGAGGAACAATGCCAATCGTTTATGCATCCGACAACCCCATAGCGTAAGGAGTCTCAATTTCCGAAAAGTCTGGGGCAAATCAGAAGTTATTATAGCCAGCCAGGGTAAATCAAACATTTAGAAAACATTGTAATAAATACTTCATGCCCCCAAAAAGCCCAATCAGTGCCCAAATTTTGGCACGAATCTTGCAACCACTTCTGATGTATAATAAAACTATCCGAGTTGGTTATACGCCATGCTGAGACAAATTCAACGCCCAACCCAGCGCCCGCTCACCAGCGCGCACCTGGCCCAAACCATGTCTCTGTTACACCTGGGCGCGGACGAACTGCGCGAGTCGGTCGAGCGTGAACTTTCGGTCAACCCGGCGCTCGAACAGGTCGAGTCGCCCGCCTGCCCCGGCTGTGGGCGCAGCCTGGCCCGGCCCGGAAGCTGCCCGGTCTGCACCGCAAAAAACGACGAGGTAGTGGTCTTCACCACGCCGCTGGACATGCTGGGGAGCGGGGCAAATGCCTCGGCGCGAGCCCCCTACCAGGAAACCGAGCGCGAGGACGTGCCGGAATCGCTCTCCCTGGCCGCCCACCTGTTGCGGCAAATTGGCCCCGAACTCGACCCCGCCGAACGTCCCATCGCGGCGCACCTGCTGACCGCGCTCGATGACGACGGCCTGCTCGCCAGCGACCCGGCGGAAGTAGCCGCTTATTTCCACCTCCCCAGGCTGCGGGTAGAGCGGGTGCGGGAACTGATTCAGCGCGCCGAGCCGTTCGGGTGCGCATCCACCTCCCCCCAAGAATCCCTGCTCATCCAACTCCAAATCATCCAGGAAAATCACGAAATCCCCGTGGCGGCTGCGGCCTGCCTGCTATACTTCGACTTGCTGGCGCGCCGACAGTTCCAAACCCTGGCCGAAAAAACCGGTTTTGGGGAGGGCGATGTGCAGGCAGCCGCCCGTTTTATTGGCGCGAACCTGAACCCATACCCGGCGCGCGCTCATTGGGGTGGAACATCCCCGCCACAGCCGGTCTACCGTACCCCCGACGTGGTCATCCGCCTGAGCGGGGAGACGCTGGTAGTGGAGATTGCCCAGCCCTTCGCCGGGGGCCTGCGCGTCAACCCGCTCTTCCGGCAGGCGCTGCGCGAGGTCAGCCCTGAAAAGTTGGAGGCCTGGCAGAGCGACCTGGAGCGCGCCCGCCTGTTGGTCAAATGCGCCCTACAGCGCGCCAGGGCGCTGGAAGGGGTGATGAGGAAACTGGCGCGGTACCAGCGCGAATTTATCTTGCACGGCGAGTCGAAACTGCGCCCGCTGACCCGCGCCGCCCTGGCGCAGGAGTTAGGTCTGCACGAATCAACCATTTCACGCGCCATCTCTGGCAAGAGCGCGCAATTGCCCAATGGGCGCATTGTGCCGCTGGCAATCTTTTTCGAGAAACACCTGAACATCCGCGTCACCCTGCGGGAACTGGTACGCCGCGAAAGCCGCCCCTTGACCGATGACGAACTGGCCGAATTGCTGCGCCGCGCCGGGTTCGCGGTTGCCCGCCGCACCGTCTCTAAATACCGCGCTATGGAAGGAATTTTGCCCGCGCACATGCGCCGGCGTTGAATACTATGGGAACGCGCCCTCTCACCACCCGCCCCCTGACATCTCTGCCCGCCTGGCATGGGCCGCTGCCCGGCATTGGCGAGTTTGCCGCCCTGCTAAACACCATCATAGATGCGGCACTGATTCTAAATCGCTCAAGCCGCCAGGTTATTTTGGGCAACCAAGGCTTTTTTGAACTGGCCGGGCTCGACCCGCTCAGCCCAGAGCCGCTCTTGATTGATGCGCTCTTGCCCGATTTTGGCGAGGGCTGGTCTTCAGGTGAAGAGCATGAGGCTGAAATCTATTTCTCGGCAAGCCGAAAAATGGCCGTTTGGGCGAGCGTCACCTGGCTCGACAAGCCTGGTCATTGGCTGCTATTGCGGTTTGTGCCACTCAATGTTTACCAGTGGCGGGGGATGCAGAGCCGCCGCGAACAAGATTTACTCTCGTACATGGAAGAGCTGGCGCAAATCAACGCCCAGCCCGACTTGGATGCCGCGCTGGAACTGGTTCTGCGCGTTGGCACGCGCATGTTGGCGGCGCAGGAGTTGTGCGTATATCGCGCCAATATGCCAGAACGCAACCTGGCGCTGGTGAAAACACGCGGGGAACTAGTGGCCGCCCTGCCCGAAATCTTGCCGCTCGATGAACCGGCAGCCATCTATGCGCCTGCGCTTTGGCTCAAAAACCAGCGGGCAGCAACGCACATCCAGCAGACGGCGCGCAGGCTGGGGCTGGATTCGCTCGTCTCAGTGCCAATTGAGATGAATGGCAACCGCCTGGGCTTGCTGGCGGCGGCCAACCTGCCCCCGCAAAACTCACGGCAGATGATTGAAAACCTGGAACTGCTGGCGGCTTACATCGCCTCGGCACTCAACCACTACATCACCCTTACCAGCCTGCGGCGCACCATTTGGGAGCACAGCCGGGCGCTGGCAACCCGCGATGCAATTGCGGCCAACTCGCTCGAAGGCATTATCCTGCTCAACCCGGCCTCGCGCGTTGTAGACCTGAACCCAGCGGCAGAGTTGATGCTCGGCTATGCCACCTGCGAGGTGATTGGTCAGCGCGTGGAGAACATCCTGGTGGGGGTAGATAACCTTGCCGCAGCCCTGCGGCTGGCCTACCAGGGCGTCGTCTCGCCAGACCTGGGCAATGTCAAACTGCATCGGCGCTCTGGGCAGGCTTTCCCGGCCCATTTGCAGGTCTTCCCAGTGCAAGTGGGTGGGGAGCGCAGCAGCATCGTCCTGCTCATCCGCGACATGAGCGAGCGCGAGGAAACCCGCACCCGCACCCAACAGCTCGAACAGCGCGCCCTGCTGGGCGAGGTGACGGCCATCTTCGCCCACGAGGTGCGCAACCCCATCAACAACATCAGCACCGGCCTGCAACTGATGGAGATAAACCTGGCTCAGGGCGACCCCAACCGTGATATGGTGGAACGCTTGCAAAACGACTGCAACCGCCTGACGCACCTGATGGAATCGGTGCTGGCCTTTGCCAAGCCGATGGAATATAAACTCATTCCCACCAACATGGGCGACCTGATGAGAAAGTTGATGGAACGCTGGCGCCCGCGCATGTCACGCCTGAACGTCCTGCCGCGCATCCACGTTGATGAGGGGACTCCGCTGACGCTGGCCGACGGGCGCGCCCTCGACCAGGTATTCACCAACTTGGTGAGCAATGCCCTGACTGCTATGCAAGAGAAAGGCGGCGCGCTGGCTGTGAAAGTGGAGAAGGTTGAGGGAGCAGAGCGCAGGCCCTGGGTCAGCGTCAGCGTATCAGATACCGGCCCCGGCATCCCGCCAGAGGCCAGCGAGAAGATTTTCGAGCCCTTTTACACCACCAGTCCGCAAGGCACCGGGCTGGGGCTGGCGATTACCAAACGGATTGTGATTGCCCATAAAGGCAAAATCGAAGTCAACAGTTTCCCCGGCGGGACCATTTTCACCGTGCTGCTGCCCGCCATCGAAAGCGAGGAAGCATGAGCGCTACCATTTTAGTTGTTGATGACGAGGAAAATGCCCGTCACATCATCACATCTTTCCTGACCCCCAAAGGCTACGAGGTGATTGGGGCGGCCACGCTGGGCGAAGCCCGCCAAAAAATTTCACGCGGCACAGCCGACATCATATTGCTGGATGTGCAACTGCCCGACGGATACGGCCCCTCGCTGCTGGAGGAGACCTCGCGCCTACCGATTCGCCCGCCCATCATCCTGATTACCGCCTACGGCGACATTGACATGGCAGTAGACGCGATGAAAAACGGCGCGCACGACTTTTTGCAAAAGCCCATCCAACTGGCGCGGCTGGAGCAGTCCATTTTTCGGGCGCAGGAAGTGGTGGCGATGCGGCGTGAACTGACTCACCTGCGCAGCACCCAGCGCCGCGCCGGAAGCGATTTTGTGACCGGTTCCAGCCCAGAGATGCAGTCGCTTTTCAGCCAGGCGCGCCGCGCCGCGCAGGCTTCGGTCTCGGTATTGGTTACCGGCGAAACAGGGACAGGCAAGGAGGTGCTGGCGCATTTCATCCACACCAGCGGGCCGCGCGCCGAAAAGCCATTGATTGCTGTCAACTGCGCCGCCATCCAAAACACCATGCTTGAATCGGAATTATTCGGCTACGAAGCGGGCGCCTTTACCGGGGCCGACAAGCGCAAACCCGGCCTGCTGGAGGTGGCCGACGGCGGCGTACTGTTTCTAGACGAAATCTCATCCATGCCGCTCGACATCCAGGCCAAATTGCTGCGCGTGCTGGAAGAGCGCGCGTTTCGCCGGGTGGGAGGCACCAACCTGATTCGGGTGGATGTGCAGGTGCTAGCGGCCTCCAACCGCCCGCTACCCAAACTTCTGGCTGACGGGTTGTTCCGTGAAGATTTATATTACCGCCTGAAAGTGGTTGACCTGCACCTCCCGCCCCTGCGAGAACACAAAGGCGACCTGCTAGAACTGGCCGGGCATTTCGTGCGCCAAACCAATATGCGCATGGGACTGAACATCACCGACATCACGCCCCGTGCAGCAGAAGCATTACGCGCCTACGCCTGGCCCGGCAACATCCGCGAGCTGCGCAACGCCATCGAACGCGCCATGCTGTTCTGCGACGACCCAGTGATAGATGTCTTCCACCTGCCAGCCGATGTGACCAGAGAGCAGTGAGCAGTATCCAGTAGTCAGCGTTCCGTATTTTGCTCATTGAAACAAAAAGCCCGCTTGAAGCGGGCTTTTTTCGCGTAATTTTGCGCAGGCAGATTGGTGAATTACTTCTTCCAAATCGCCAGTTCAAGCGTCAAGCGGTCACAATAACTGTTAGGAGGCAACGGGCCATCGCCATATTGCATATCGGCAACGGTGGCAACCATTTGAAGGGTCTGGGTTTCGAGCACCACCTGGCGCTGCGGGGCAAGTTCAAACAATTCGCCTTTGGCTTCCAATTTGGCGCGGTAGGCCGGGTCACGGAAGGCGTGCGCGCTCATCAAGACCTTGGTCACAGTCTGAATATCGTTTTTGTCGAACATCCATACTTCAAAGGCAGTCACTTTCTTCGGGTCACCGACGCCAATGGTTTCAGAAATGCCCACGCCGCATTCGCCCAGAAATTCGCCTGAAGGAGCATCAATGCTGAAGGAGTCGTCGAACAGGTCATCGCCAAGCACATAACTGGTGACGTATTGGGCAATCGGCGTTTCCTGTCCGGCGGCAGCGTAGTCAGTTTTCTCAACTGAGCGGGCATACTCACGCGCCTGCTGGGCCGGGGTTAAATCGCCAGTCTGGCGTGGCTTGCGGAAAAGCCAGAATGCCGCCGCTGCCACGACCCCAATTGCAAGCAACCCGCCAAAAATAGCGGCAATCGCGCCCAGTCCACCTGCGCCGGAGGTGGGTTGAGGCTGCGCGCCGCCCGGAATGTATACGCCGTTCTTCTGCAAAACCTGCTCAAAGGCCTGGATTGCTTCCTGATTTAGTTTGCCCGGCGCTGCCTTAATTTGTTGAAAGATGGTATAGGCACTTGGCCCAGCCTCGTTATAGCGTTGGACTGCCAGCGGCTCATCCCGGTTGACGCTGTAAGAATCGACAGCCATGCGCAGGAAATCATCTTGCAAATCGGCGCGGGTGGAGGAGATGGGCAAATCTACCCAAACGACAGCGCCAGGGCCCCAGCCATATCCAAGCCCCAGGACAATCCCCAAAATCAGACCAATGACTGCCACAATAACCGGCTTTTTGAGCAAATCCGTGATGGAATTCATAATCCTGCTCCTTTCTGCGTAAGCGAACATTTAATCTATTATACAAGAAAAAGCAGCGTAGTGCGGGATCTATCCCGCAACCTGCACGGAGTCCTGCCGTATGTTTATGCCGCAATTTCGACCAGCACGTCTTCAAGCAGAAAGGATTCCCGGCAGTTCATGCAGGATGCTTCGCGCTTATTGGCTATCACCAGCGTGCCTTTGCAGTTGGGGCAAGGCGTGGGGATGGGCCGCTTCCAGGATGTGAAACCGCAGTTAGGGTACTGGTTGCATCCGTAGAAAATGCGTCCCTTGCGGGTCTTGCGCTCGACGATGTCGCCCTGGCATTTGGGACAGGGTACGCCGATTTTTTCCAGCCAGGGTTCGGTGTGGCGGCAATCGGGGAAGCCGGAGCAGGAAATAAATTTTCCGTAGCGACCAAAGCGGATGACCAGTTCTTTGCCACACTTCGGGCAAACGCGCCCAATCGGCTCCGGCCCGGTCTTGGTGACGGGCATTTCGGCCTGGGCCTTCCGCACCTTGACCGCAAACGGCCCATAGAAGGTATCCATCACCTTAACCCAGTCTGCTTCGCCAGCCGCGATTTTGTCGAGGTCAGATTCCATCGCGGCGGTGAAATTCAAATCCACAATTTCGGGGAACCACTGCACCATCAGGTCGTTGACCAGGATGCCGGTTTCTGTCGGTTCGAGTCGCTTATCAACACGGGTCACGTATCCACGCTCCTGGATGGTAGAGATGGTGGGAGCGTAGGTGGAAGGCCGCCCAATGCCGTGCGATTCGAGAATCTGAACAAGGGTGGCCTCGGAGAACCGCGGCGGCGGCTGGGTAAAGTGCTGGGCCGGAATCAGCCGGATGAGCTCCTGTTTCTGCCCCTCGGCCAGTTCCGCCGGGATGCGGACGTTCATCTCGTCGTCTTCGCCGCCCGGTTTGGCATCTTCATCTTTGGCTTCCTCATACACAATCAGAAAGCCGGGGAATTTGACCGAGGAACCCGCCGCGCGGAACAGGTAACTTTTCTCGCCCACGCCGGCCACTTCGACCGAGAGCGTGTCGTAGGCTGCCGCTTCCATCTGCGAGGCCACGAAACGCTGCCAAATTAACTGGTAGAGTTTGAACAGGGCCGGTTCGAGGTACGGTTTGACCTTTTCGGGGTCACGCAGCACCGAAGTCGGGCGAATGGCCTCGTGCGCCTCCTGCGCCCCCACTGCGCGAGTCTTATATTCGGGCGGCGCAACGGGAAGGAAGTCATTGCCATAGCGAGCGGCGATGTAACTGCGCGCATCCTTGCGGGCAATCTCCGAGATGTTGGTAGAGTCGGTGCGCATGTAGGTAATCAGGCCGGTTGCGCCGCCTTCGCCCATATCCTGGCCTTCGTACAGTCCCTGCGCCAGGCCCATCGTGCGTTTGGCGGTGAATCCCAGCTTGCGCGAGGCCTCTTGCTGGAGTGTGGAGGTGATGAAGGGCGCCGACGGCTTGCGGCGGCGCTCGCCGCGCTTGATGCGCGTCACCGTGTAAGCAGCCTTTTCCATGTCGAACAGAAGCGGTCTGACTTCGACCTCCGATTTGAGTTCGAAATCCTTATCATCTATTTTCGACAGTTTGGCGGTAAAGACCGATTTGGCCTTGCCGCCCTCGGGCTTGAACTCGGCTTCAATCGACCAGTATTCTTCTGGAACAAAAACGTCAATTTCACGCTCGCGTTCCACAATCAGGCGCACCGCCATCGATTGTACGCGCCCAGCCGAGAGCCGCCCGCGCACCTTTTCCCATAGGATGGGGCTGATGGAGTAACCCACCAACCGATCTAGCACGCGCCGCGCCTGCTGGGCATTGACCAAATCCATGTTGATGTCACGCGGGTGACTAAAGGCTTCGTTAATGGCCGGTTCGGTGATTTCGTGAAATACCACCCGTTTGGCGCGTTTCTGGTCAATCGCGGCGGCTTCCATCAGATGCCACGAAATGGCCTCGCCCTCGCGGTCGGGGTCGGTCGCCAGGTAAATTTCGGCGTGTTCCTTAGCAAGTTTCTTGAGTTCTTTGACGACTTCTTTCTTTTCGTTCGGAACGCGGTACTTGGGCGTGAAATGATTCTCCACATCTACCGACATTTGCGAGCGCAATAAATCGCGGATGTGGCCAACCGAGGCCCGCACTGTATACCCTTTTCCCAGAAAACGTCCCACCGTCTTTGCTTTGGCCGGAGATTCAACAATGACCAGTTTGCCAGAGCGTTTGTCTTCAGGCTCGGGCGGGGTCAGACCTGCGTGGGCTTCGGTACGTCCCGTCCGATACATTGCGGTGCCGCATTCCGGGCATTTCCCGCGCGTAACAGGCGACCCAGCCGCATTGAAAGTCGCTGCGGGTTCGAGGATTTCACGTTTGGTCTTACATTTCATGCAATAGGCTTCCATTGAACCTCCTGGGGCAAAGGTTGATGGGAATATTACAGGTATCGTTCTTGGCGGTGTTTGCGCAAGTGTTCAACAACATTTTTGACTTTTTGAGCCTGGTCGGCCTTGCAAACCAGCAATACATCTTCGGCATCTACCACCACCATATCATCTACGCCGATGGTGACGACCAGCCGTTCGCTTCCGGGCAGACCATAGACCAGGGTGTTGTTGGTCTCCAACGCCAGGTGATGCCCATTGGTGACAATGTTACCACTCATATCGGGCAACAACACCTCGAACAGCGAATCCCAGGAGCCGACATCGCTCCACCCAAGGCCGCCCGCTGGCAGCACGGCCACCCGCTCGGCTTTTTCCATGATGCCGTAGTCAATGGTTTCCACCTTCAGGCCGGGCCAGACTGATTTTATAACGGCAGCCTGCTGCGGCTCGTCTGCTGCGGAGATTTTCTCCAGCGCGGCAGAAAGTTCGGGCATCTGAAGCCGCATCTCGGCCAGAATCCGCCCGGTTGTCCAAATAAACATGCCGCTGTTCCAGGAATGGTCGCCGGCGCGCAGCAGTTTTTGGGCAGTTTGTTCGTCTGGTTTCTCGGTAAACCGCGCCACAGAATAGGTCGGATATTTGTAATCGCCCAGCAAGGGCGCGCCTTGCTGAATGTAACCGTAGGCAGTGGAAGGGAAAGTCGGCGTAATGCCCAATGTAACCAGATAATCGTTGCGGGCAACATCGACAGCGGCCTTGATAAGGTAATGGAACAGGTCGCGGTTGCGGATAAAATGGTCGGAGGGCAGGACAGCCATCACGGCCTGCGGGTCGCGTTTGTGCAGGATGGCCGCCGCCAGCCCCACCACCGAGGCCGTGCCACGCGGGGCCGGTTCGATGATGTAATTCTCTTCGGGAATTTCAGGAACCTGGATTCGCATCTCGGAGGCCTGTTCGGCCACTGTAACAACCAGAATGCGCTCCGGCGGCAGATAGCCCTCGAGACGCGCCACCGTGCTTTGGAAAAGGGTCTGCTCGCCAATTAACGGCAGGAGCTGCTTGGGGCGGTTCTTGCGCGAGAGCGGCCAGAGCCGCGTCCCACCGCCGCCCGCCATAATAACTGCGTATGTGCTATTCATAGATGTCCACCTTCTTTATTGATTATCCAGGCGATACTCGGCTTGTCCTTCGCGTGCCGCAACATAACTCATACTGCCGACCTGCCGCACCATGCCCTTGAGTTCCATTATGGCCAGAGCCGCCGAGACGGTTCCGATGGGCAGTTCGACCCGCGAGCGGATATCGTCCACATGAGCCGGTTCCGCGCTCAGGGCTTCGAGCAAGGCTGCCTCGGTCGGGTCGGCGGGGACGGCCTTGCGAATTTCACGCCGCTCCACATTTCGGGTCAGGTCAAGCGCTTCCAGCACGCCCTGGGGCGAAAGCAAGACTTTCGCGCCATTGGAAATAAGGCGGTTGGGGCCTTTAGATTGCGGCGCAAAAACGCTGCCTGGCACGGCAAACACTTCGCGGCCTTGCTCCACCGCAAACCCTGCCGTAATAAGCGCCCCACTGGTATCCCCCGCTTCTACTACAACCACCGCCATCGAAAGACCGCTAATGATGCGGTTGCGCGGCGGAAAGTTGGCGCTATCGGGCGGGGTGCCGGGCGCGTAGTCGCTGATAACCGCTCCCTGCATGGCAATTTTTTCGGCCAGGGCGCGGTGTTCGGGCGGGTAGATTTTATCTACCCCGGAACCTAACACCGCCAAAGTACGTCCGCCTGCTTTAAGCGCGGCGTTGTGGGCAATCGCATCGACCCCGCGCGCCAGCCCGCTGACGATGGTCACACCGTTATGTGCCAACGCGGTCGCCAATTCCTCGGTTACTTGCCGCCCGTAAGCAGTCACGGCGCGCGTACCAACAATCGCCACCGACCAGGCATCTTCGGTGGTAACTTCACCGCGCAGGTATAAAACAGGCGGGGGCTGGTCGATTTCATTAAGATGGGATGGGTATTCGGGGTCGTCCCAGGTCAGGATGCGGATGCCGTTCCTGACCGCCTGGGAAAAATACTCGTCAAGATTGACAGAGTTGCGAGCCTGGATGATACGCTCGGCTAGTTTGGCGCTCAACCCGGCAGCAACCAGGTCGAATGGGGAGGCGTTCCAGGCGGTTTCAACGTCGCCAAAATAATCGAGCAGATTGCGCAAACGCACTGCCCCAATGCCTTTAACCAAAGTAAACCCAACCCAGAAACGCTTGTCGTCCATGACGTTATTCGGTATTCGACATTGGGTATTCGATATTCGAGTATCGAATAACGATTTACGAATTGTCTTCTTCGGCCAAACCCGGTAACAGGTGGACTTTCATAAAGTTCCGCTCCAGGCTGATTTCCAGCACCACCTGTTGCAGCGCAGGAAGCAGGAGTTCGCGTCCGGCTGGATTTTTGACCACATAGACATCGTTTGCCCCAGTCTCGAGAATCTCGCTGACCACGCCGAGGCTTGCTCCCGCCTCATCGAACACGTCCAAACCGATGATTTGGTGATGGTAATATTCGCCTTCCGGCAGCGGGGGGCGGCCTTCCGCCGGAACAAAAACCGTTTTTCCGGTATATTTGGCGGCCTGTTCAGGGGTGGCAATGCCCCCAAAGCCGAAAATAATGCCGTCATTGTGCGGGCGGCGGCGGGAAATTTTCATCTCCCGCTTTTCATCCCCAACATAAACAACCGTACCGGGACGCAGCCGCTCCGGGAAGTCGGTTGTAACGGTGAACAGGATGTCACCGCGCACGCCATGCGGGCGGCGCAACAAACCAACCGCTAAATAGGCAGGCTCGCCAACGGTGGGCGAGCCTGGGTGCCCAGCCTGGGCTGACGCCTGTTCAGTGGGCATTAAGGCTCCACCACATCGAGCGTGACTTGCTGCCCATCACGTTCAGCAGCAACCCGCAACAAAACACGAATGGCGTTGGCAACGCGCCCATTTCGCCCAATCACACGCCCCATGTCATCTTTGGCGACCCGCATTTCAAGCCGTACCCGGCTGCCCTGACGAGATTGGGTGATTTCTACATCCTCAGGGTGTTCTACAAGCGACTTAGCGATATATTCGGTGAGGGCTTTCATTGGCTCCTCTAAAAAAGAAGCCTGACAGGTTTTAAGAACCTGTCAGGCTTGGTAAGTTGAATTTAATCCTTGCGGGTTTTGTTGGTGGCGCCACGCTTGGCTTCAGCAGATTGGGCCTCAGCGACCAGCGTTTCGAGAGACTCGCCTTTTTTGAAACGAGCCAAACGGTCAAGCGTGCCGGTGGTCTTGAACAGGGCTGCCACAGAATCAGTCGGCTGGGCACCTTTCATCATCCAATCGTAGGCCTTGGCCTCGTCAACAGTGATGGTGGAAGGTTCTGTGCGTGGGTTGTAAAAGCCGATGATTTCGATAAAGCGCCCGTCACGGGGGCTTTCTTTATCCTGAATGACAATGCGGTAAGACGGCTGATTCTTCAGACCGACACGGCGGAGACGAATGCGAACCATGGAATTGACTTGCTCCTTTTTGATTTGAACTAAACGAATTTGATGAGCATGGCTGGGGACGGCTCATTCCGTCCGAGGCGCATACCCTCCGATGGTTTCGGTATGCTCAACCCAGGGGTTGGCGTCAGCTCTGGCGGGCGAGGGGTGCGCGAAAGGGCGCGCCCGCAGGGCTGGTTGGCCCGAACCGCTATTTTACCTGATAAATGAGAATATATGAAGGGGCAGAGAAAGAAGACTCATGGCGTTCTCAAGAAAGTGAGTTTCGCCCACCCCTGCCCCCACCGGGGGAGGAGAGAAAAGCCCCTCTCCCGGCAGGACGAGTGCCCGCCAGGGTAGAGGGATTGGGGTGAGGGAATACGTCATATTATGCTGTGCCTGTCAAGCATTCTTGAGAACGCCATAAAAGAAGGCTGACGTATGGCGTTCTTAATGTCGCGTATGCCTTCCTATTTTAATCAAACCCCTGCCAATGCAACCGCTTCATTCATTGAGACCTGTACGAAAAAATCGGCTCCGGCTCGCCCAGGATGGGTAAGGGTCGGGTGACGTGCACATCTACCAGGGCGGTGACGGTTGCAGCCAGTTCGCGGGCATTCCAAAAAAGCAGGGACATGCGGCGGTAGTTGAAATTATCGGCGACCACGCCCACCCCATCGACGCCGAGCATGTTGCACAGGTAGAGAGCGCGCGGCAGGTGGAAATCCTGGGTAACGAGGATGGCTTGCTCGACGCCGAAAATCTGGCGGGCGCGGTAGCACGAATCGTAAGTGCGGCGGCCTGCGTAGTCGAGAACAATGTCTTCGTCGAGGATTCCGAGCGAGAGCGCGTATGCGCGCATGGCGGCGGGTTCGTTGTAATACATCGTGCTGTTATCGCCCGTCATGAGCAGTTTTTCCACTTTCCCCGCGAAATACAAGTCAGCGGCGGTGCGGATGCGGTCACGCAGCACGGCGGAGGCGTCGCCGCTGCGGGTGAGACCGGCTCCAAACACAATTGCCACCGGCCGGGCGGGAACATCGGACTCGCTGTAGGTACGCGCCCAGCCCACCAGTCCGGTGAGCAGCCGCGAGAGGACGAGAATCCCAACCCCGCCCAGCGTCAGGTAAAAGACAATCCGCGCAAACGCTTTGAACAGTTTTTTGAACATGGGTGGGATTGTACCAAAAAGAACGCCGGATTTCTCCGGCGTTAAGGAAACATATATCTTTCGCAGGGCAAGCGTCAGGTTAATCGCTTGCGCACCTCGGCGCTCAGGAAATTCATCGCCATGACGACGATGACGATGGCCCAGATGGCCGTCCCGGCTTTGCTATACTCGAAGCCATTGATGCGCTGGCTAAGGTAATAACCGATGCCGCCGCCACCCACAAAGCCGATGATGGTGGAGATGCGCACATTAATATCCCAGTGGTAGATGATGAACGAGATAAAATCTGGGACGATTTGCGGGACAACGCCATACACAACCACTTGAAGCCGGTTGGCGCCGGTTGCTTGCAGCGCTTCGATGGGGCCTGGGTCTATGTTTTCGACTGCTTCTGAGAATAATTTGCCAAGCGATGCAACCGTCACGACGCTGAGCGCAAGGAAACCAGGAAACGCGCCAAAACTGAGCCAAAAACCGAAGACGGTCGCCATCACCAGCGGGTCGTAAGAACGCAGCAGGTTGAAGATGGAGCGGGTGAAGTAGTAAACCGTTGCGCCTAATACACCGCGTTTTACGATATTGCTGGCCGCCAGGAAGGAAAGCGGCGCGGCGACAATGGTCGCCAGAGTGGTGGAGAGCAAAGCCATGAAGATGGTGACGAACATGGCCGCCAACACATCATGCACCGCTTCGCTCGGCTTGAATGCGCCAACCGGGGTGAGGGCATCCACTTCGAGACTGGCGGCAACATTATCCGCCGAGGCAGCAATGGGGCGGGCTTCCATATCTACCTTGAAATAGCCTTCCGAATTGCTCTGGGCGCGGATGGCGGTCATAACGCGCTCGTCGGGCAACATCCAGCGCACGACTATCTCGGAATCGGGTTCCAGTTCGTACCCTTCCAGCGTGAATTTTTCTTTTTCAGCAGCGCAGGTTACGCTAGGGACAAGACGTGGGCCGCTGGATGGGGTTTCAGTTTCAGGGGCAGAGCCGCATGGAATCGGGAAGGAGATGCTGACTGTGGTGGTGGTCGTGTCACGAGTAACAACGTCAGGCGTTAAAAAAGACAGGACGATGTTCTGGCCCTTGGGCAGGTCACGAATCAGGCGAGGAAAATCTACCCCAGTAACGTTCCACGAAATCCCCAGGGCAACAAATACCAGCGCGATAATCAATGTATTGCGAACGATTTTTCCGACAGAAAGACGGGTATCCATATCACACCAGCCTTTCGCGGATTTTGGCGCTGATATAGTCCATTGCGGTAACGATAACCGCGATGGTGATAAACACTGCGCTGACGCCTTGCATGTTGTTGACGCGAATTAATTCGATGAGCAGGAAACCCAGCCCGCCGCCGCCGACAAAGCCGACAATGGTGGCCGAGCGGACGTTGATATCCCAGCGGTAGATGGTGAAGGCCGTGAAGGGCGGAATGATTTGTGGAATGACGGCATAACGCACGGTTTGGAGCCAGTTTGCGCCGGTGGCGCGCACCGCTTCGATGGGGCCAGGGTCGATGCCCTCGATGACCTCAGAGTACAGTTTCGCCAGCGCCGCAATCGAGTGCAAAGCCAGGGCCAGCGCGCCCGCAAACGTACCCAACCCAACGATGACAACGAACACGATGGCGATAATCAGCGACTCTATCGAGCGCAAGGTATTGAGCAAAGTGCGGACGATGAAGTAGATGGAGTATGTTACCGGGTTTCCACTCATCAGGTTATGCGCCGCCAGAAAGCTAATTGGGATTGCAAAGAAAACTGCCAGCACGGTGGCGATGAGCGCCATGCCAACCGTTGCCAGCGCGCCATGCGCCACTTCACCGCCGATATACGAGAGTTCAATACCCCCCAGGGGCCGATACTGATGGACAACAACGCGGTGATTCTGTGGCAGGGTTGGGTCGGGGGCGGCCACCAGGGCTGTGCGCGGAACGCGAATGGTTGTTGTTAACGACCCGGCCTCGTCAGTCTGTACCTTGAGCATGGCGTCTTCGTTCCCACCCATCATCAACGAATTGCCTATGGGGGTATTCCAGACGACTTCTGTTTCGGTATCAGGCCATAGACCCGTCACGTTGACAATCATCGTTTCGCCGACACTGCCACAATCGGGCATGACCATTGCCGTTTTCCCATCCGCTTCGCGGCGCGCCTGGGCCGGCTGCGGCGAGCAAGGCACTTCCACCGGGACATACATACTGTTGACCTCACGGCGCGGCTGGACGAAATCGGGCCGCAGCATGGGGCGCAGGATTTGCAGGGCGCGATTGGCGTCTGCGGCGGCAAAATCGATGCCGACCACCTGCCAACCAATGGTATAAGCCGCCGCCATAGCGACCACAATTGGGAGCAGGATGGAGCGCGCGCGCCCCTGCCCAGCCAGAGAGAAGGCGTCCCAGGCATTCCAAAGTTGAATTACAACCGGGACAAAGTACCAGAGCGGGTCGCCGTACCAGAACACCATCCCGGCGGCAACCAACGCGCCAATCAGGATGGATACACCCCGATAACGCTGCCCGGCATAGACCTGTCCCAGGCCAGGAATGGCCAGTGAGAGCAGGGCAGCCAAAAGGGGAGAACGTTTTATCTCCATGCAGGCCTCACATCGACGCGGCGCGGACTTCCTGCGCTTCTTCGCCGTAGATTTCTTTGAATTTGGCGCGGTCGATTTCCTGGGCTGTCCCCTCGAAAACCTTTACGCCATCTTTGAGCGCTACCACGCGGGTTGCGTAGCGATGCACCAGGTCGAGAAAGTGCAGGGAGCAGATAACCGTAATCCCTTCTTTGTTCAAGACTTCGAGATATTGCAAAATCGAGTGGGATAATACCGGGTCCAGGCTGGCAACGGGTTCGTCGGCCAGGATAATTTTTGGCTCCTGCATCAGGGCGCGGGCAATGCCCACCCGCTGCTGTTGCCCGCCTGAAAGGGCATCAGCGCGATTATAGGCTTTATCGGCAATTCCGACCCGTTCAAGGGCTTTTAGCGCCCGTTGTTTTTCTTCTTGCGGCCAAATTCCGAGCAGGCTGAGCCAGGGGTTAGCATACCCCAGCCGCCCAGAAAGCACGTTAGTCAACACGCTGGAGCGTTTGACCAGATTGAATTGCTGAAAGACCATGCCAATATTGCGGCGAATTTGGCGAAGTTCTGTCGAATTGGCGGCGGTAATATCGGCATCATCCCAGTAGATTTTGCCTTCCGTTGGGTCAATCAGCCGATTGATACATCGTAACAGGGTTGACTTTCCTGAACCGGAGAGGCCAATTACCACCATGAATTCGCCATCTGGAATGTCAAAAGTCACATCCTTGAGCGCTTGCGTGCCGGTCGGATATGTTTTGGAGAGGTGTTCGATACGGAGCATAATTCCTTCCTTGTTATATGGAGCGCGGAAGCTTGCTTCCGCAGCACAAAAACACTCTTTTGCGCTCTAAACTAATGATGATTGAGTCTACTGCAAAAACCTTTTCTAAACACGAAGGACACAAAGGTCACAAAG
>CAYLZI010000024.1:0-22679 GCA_964388215.1 uncultured Anaerolinea sp. | reverse complement strand
CGCTGACGAAGGAGGCGTGGACGAAGTTGTTCAAAAAAACCTTCGTTTTTACCGGTGGCGAGATTGTGAACGAGTTCCTGATGAGCGCCGGCTACCTGCCGGGAGCGCACACGCCCGATTGCCCGGTGTTTGCCGAGGTGGCAAAACAAAACCCGCCCTGGATGCGAGCATAGGCCCTATTGAAAATTTAAGGTGATTTTTTTAGCATGGCATTTGCCGCATTGCGGCCAGGGATGCCGCTGACTCCGCCGCCGCCATGCAGGCCGCTGCCGCACAGGTAGAGGTCTTCGATGGGTGTTTCATGGTTGGCGCATCCGGGAATGGGGCGCATGAAGAAGAATTGGTCGAGCATGAGTTGGCCGTGATGCGGGTCGCCTTCGGAGAGAGAGAAGACGGTTTCGAGGTCGAGAGGGGTGAGGGATTTTAGAGTTTGGATTTGGGATTTTAGATTGGGGATGAATTCAGCGAGGGTGCTGAGGGTGATTTGCTCCAGCGTATTGCGTGTTTCGTCGTTCCAGGTGGATTTTTTCAGGAAATACGGCGCAAACTGGAAGTGTACGGAGAGCAAATTTCCCGCCGTTGTGATTTCGAGAACCGGCTTTTCGGAGATTTGGCCGTATTTAGCGGCATCGTAGGCGCGTTCGAGGTGATTTAAGGATGGGGCGATTATGCAAGTGGCGGGTGAAAGAAGCGCAGGAAGGGATTGGGCGAGGTCGAGTTGCAGTTTGGCGCTGATGCCGCGCATTTTGATGTGTTGGGCCTGCCAGACGAATTCGGGGTCGAGGGGTTCAGGGGTGGTGAGGCGCAGGAAGGTGTGTTTGGGGTCGGTGGAGGAGAGGACGCAGGCAGCGGGGATTTGCTCGCCGGTGGTCAGGCGGACGCCGGTGACGCGCTCGTTTTCGACGGTGATGCGCTCGACTTCGGCATTCGCGCGGATTTCCGCGCCGTAGGATTTGGCGGCGCGTTCGAGGGCGGCGATGACCTGGCGGGAATCTTGCGCGGGCTGTCCCCAGCCCCCTCCGCGAACCAGGTATTGGTGCAGCAGATTGTAGGCGCTGCCCGCCGACATGACTCCCAGGTTGGCGTTGTGGATGCCGAGGCTGGCGAGGGCGGCTTTGAGAACGTCTGATTCAAACCATTCATCCAGGAATTCTTTGGCGCTCATGGGCAGCAGGCGGATGAAGGCGTACATGTCCTTCGCGCCCAGACCGCGCAGTTTGAGGGCGAGTTGGGCGAGGGGCAGTCCTTCGGAGATGGAGAATTTGGGCAGCGGAGGAATAGGCGTGGCGTAGGCGGCTTCTAAAGCGGCGGCGGCTTTATCCATGAAGCGGATAAAATCGGGCCAGCGGGCGGCGTCGGGGCGGGAGAATTGGGAGATGGAGTCGACCGTTTTAGCGGTATCCGCCGAAAGGACGAGTTGGCGGGAATCGGGCAGGAGCGAGATTAAATCTGTCGAGACGGGAGCAGGATTCAGGCCAAATCGTTCCAGGCTGAGATGGCGGATGATGTCGGGGCGCAGGATTCCGCGCGGAAACGGGGCCAGGGCTGGGGCGTCGTCCTGCCCCATACAAAACCCGCCCACGACTGGACGTTTTTCGAGTATCAGGACTCTTTTCCCGGCTTTGGCGAGCCAGGCGGCGGCAGTCAGGCCGTTGTGGCCAGCACCGATGATGAGGATGTCGTAGGTGTTCATTTCCAGTCCTTCAAAATCTCTTGCGCCGCCAGTTTGCCCGCTGCGCCCATGACGCCGCCGCCAGGATGCGCGCCGCTGGCGGCCAGGTAGTAGCCAGGCAGCGGAGTGCGGAAGTCGGCCCAACCCGGGGCGGGGCGCAGGAAGAAGAGTTGGTGCAGCAGCAGCTCACCGTGGAAGATGTTGCCGCCGGTGATGCCCGCGATGCGTTCGATGTCGGCTGGGGTGATGATTTGCTGCCCGACGATGGCGCGGCGGATGTTGGGGGCGTACTGTTCGAGAGTGGTGATGGCGTTTTCGGCGAATTGGGCTTTTTTCTCGTCGGTCCAGCCGCCTTCGATGTCGTAGGGGACGTATTGGACGAAGCACGACATGACTTGCTGGCCGGGCGGGGCCATGTCGGGGTCTATCATGGAGGGAATGATAATGTCGATGTAGGGACGGCGCGAGACCTGGCCGTATTTGGCGTCGTCGTAGGCGCGTTCGATGTAGTCGATGCTGGGGCTGATGGAGACCGCGCCGCGATAGAGGGCGGCGGGGTCGAATGAAATCGGGGAAAGGGCCGAAATAAATTTCGGCGCACGCGGGGTGAAATTGGGCAGTTCGCTGAGGGCCAGGTTGAGTTTGCCGGAGGAGCCGCGCACGCGGAAGTTGCGGATTTGGGCCACGAAGTCATCGGGGAAGTATTTCGGCTCGACGAATTGCAAGAAGGTGCGCTTGGGGTCGGCGGCGGAGACGACCACTTTGGCGTGGAACTCGTCGCCGTTTTCGAGGGAGACGCCAACGGCGCGGCCGTTTTTGACGATGACCTGTTTGACGGGCGAATTGGCGCGGATTTCGACGCCCAGGGCGCGGGCGGCGCGGGCGATGGAGGCCGTCACCCCGCCGGAGCCGTCTTTGGCAAAGCCCCAGGCGCGGAAGGCCCCGTCTATTTCGCCCATGTAATGATGAAGCAGGACGTAGGCCGTGCCGGGCGAGCGCGGCCCCAGGAAGGTGCCGATGATGCCGCTGGCGGATTTTGTCCCTTTGAGGGCGTCGGTCTCGAACCAGTCATCAAGCAGGTCGGCGGAGGATTGGGTGATGAGTTTGGCGAGGGCGTAGAGGTCTTTTTCGCTCAAACCGGCAGCGTAGCGGGCGGTTTTGAACAGGCCGAGCAGGTCGCGGGGTGAGAGCGAGGCCAGGTCGGGCGGAACAAGGCTGAGGAGCGGTTTGACGACCATCGCCATGCGCATCATCAGGCGGGCGTAGTCGTCGTAAGCGTCAGCGTCGCGCGGCGAGTGGCGGTAGATTTCGCGGCGGGTGTCGTCGTGGTCGGCCCAGGCGGCCAGGTAGTCGCCGTTTTCGAGCGGGGTGAAGGTGCTGGGCAGCGGCAGGATTTTCAGGCCGTGCCGGGGCAGTTCCAGTTCACGGATAATTTCGGGGCGCAGCAGGCTGACAACGTAGGAAAATTCGGTGAAACGGAATCCGGGGAAGATTTCTTCGGTGACGGCGGCTCCGCCGACGATGGGCCGGCGCTCGAGAACCAGGACTTTCTTCCCGGCGCGGGCCAGGTAGGCGGCGTTGATTAATCCGTTGTGGCCGCCGCCGATGACGAGGGCGTCGTATGTGTGCGAGGGCATAGGCAAAACCTTCTTGTCCCGCGTTCTTTAGCGGGGTTGGACGCGGATTGGGCGGAAACGTGTAAGTCGATTTTACAACAAGTCGGGGTGAATTAGCGTAACCGCCTACCCGCCCTCACCCCCGACCCCTCTCCCGGTGGGAGAGGGGAGAAGAATGGGAATTTCCGGCTTGGTGGCGTCCCTGCGGAATCCGATAGCGAACTCCCGGCGGGAGAGGGGAGAAGAATGGGAATTTCCGGCTTGGGGCGTCCCTGCGGAATCCGATAGCGAACTCCCGGTGGGAGAGGGGAGAAAAACGAGAATTAGAAATCAATGCCCATGATGGCTGGCCGTGCCGAAGGCGTGTTCCCAGACCAGCAGGGCATAGTAGCGCCAGGCAAAGTCAGCGGTGTAGGCAATCGGCTCCCCGCCCCGGCTTCCGCTCGCGTTTTTGAGATTGGCTTCGAGGAAGCGCAGCATTTGTCCCCAGGCTTGGGCTTGCACGCCGCCCGCGCGGATGGAGGCCATGTCGGTCACGAAGGCGTGCGGCTGGCCGTCGTAGATGCTGATTTCATGCGGAATCCCGGCCTGCTGGAGACCAGACTCGAAAGCCCTGACTTCTTCGAGCGGGATAGACTGGTCGGCCCCGCCAAAGATTCCCAACACCGGGCCGGGCAGGTTTTTCAACACTTCGGGGTCGGTTTCGGATGAGCCATAGAATATCACCGTTGCGGCAATGCCGGTGTTGCGCAGGCTATAGAGAAGCGAGACGCGGCCTCCGTAGCAGAATCCGGCGATGCCGGTGCGGTCGATATCCACAGCGGATTGGGATGCGAGCCAGGCAAAGACCGAATCGAGGTCAGCGTTGACCTGCGCCTGGTCGGTTGTGATGACCTGGTAAATGGCGCGCGGAATCCAGGTGGTGGTTTGGCCGCGCATGGTATCGGGGGCGATGACGAGATAGCCTTCTTCGGCCAGGCCATCGGCTTTGCCGATAATGCTTTCGTTCAGGCCGAAAAATTCGTGAATCATGATGACGGCAGGGAAGGGGCCTTCACCGGTTGGCCTGGCGACGTAGGCGCGGACATCCGGGCCGCCATTGATGCCGGGAATGACGGTATTCGTCAGGGCGGCGAGGCGCGCCTCGTTTCCGAACCCGGCAACGGGGATGGAGATGAGCAGGATGGCAACCAGCCCAATCAACGTGAGCAGGAGTCCGAGCAGGATGCGTTTAACGGTTTTAAGCATAAGGGGTTCCTCCGGTTGGCGTGATGGGGTGATTTTACGGGAAAAACCATCCAAATACTCTCATATAGACGTTTTTGCGCCCCACCAACATGGCAAGAACTTCAATTTTGTCTTTAATTTTCCTAACCCGGACAAGCCAGAAAAGCAAAAATACACATTGACAAATAATAAATTTTCAGTACAATTATTTAGTAATTCTAAATATTACTTTTAATTTACGGAGAATCGAATGAACATTTCAACAATCACCAGCGAGGAGTTCCAGGCCAACTGGAAGCCGAAGTTCTTTTCCATTTTCGCGGGGCTGTCGCTTTCGCTGTTTGGTTCATCGCTGGTGCAGTTTGCGCTGGTCTGGTATCTCACCCAGCAAACCGGCTCGGCCACCATCCTGGCGACCGCCACCCTGGTGGCAATGCTGCCACAAATCTTGCTCGGACCCTTCGTCGGGGCGCTGGTCGACCGTTGGAACCGGCGGGTTGTCATGATTGTCGCCGATGGGTCGATTGCGCTCGCCACGCTGGTTTTGGCCGGGCTGTTCTGGGCCGGGCTGGCGCAGGTCTGGCATATCTACGTTATCTTGCTCATCCGCTCAACGGGAGGCGCGTTTCACTGGCCGGCCATGTCGGCATCCACTTCGCTCATGGTTCCCAAAGACCAACTTTCACGCGTGGCCGGGATGCAGCAAACCCTGCAAGGATTGGTCGGCATGGTCGCTCCACCAACCGGGGCTGTCTTGATTGGGCTGATGACCACCCAGGGCGTATTGGCGATTGACGTTGTTACCGCGCTGATTGCCATCCTGCCGCTGGTTTTTATTGCCATCCCCCAACCCGTTCGTCAGCAAAAGGAAAACGAAACGCAAAAGACATCTTACTGGCAAGATGTTAAAGAAGGATTTACCTATGTGGCTGCCTGGCCGGGATTGCTGGCAATCATGGTAATGGCCGTGCTGATTAACTTCCTGCTGACCCCGGCGGGCTCGCTGATGCCCCTGCTTGTGACCAAACATTTCGGCCTGGGCGCGCTCGAACTCGGCTTCACCGATACGCTGTGGGGCGTGGGGATGATTGCAGGCGGGGCGCTGCTCGGAATTTGGGGCGGATTCAAACGGCGGATTGTGACCTCGATGCTCGGCATTATCGGCCTGGGATTTGGCGTATTGATGACCGGCTTCGCGCCCGCCAATATGTTCTGGCTGGCGCTGGCAGGCATGGCCGTAACCGGTTTTATGGGGCCCATTACCAACGGCCCACTGCACGCCATCCTCCAGGCGACCGTCAAGCCTGAAATGCAGGGCCGGGTGATGTCGCTGATAAGCAGCGCCGCCATCGCCATGACCCCGCTCTCGCTGGCGGTGGCAGGCCCAGTCTCCGACGCCATCGGCATCCAAACCTGGTATATCTTCGGCGGCGTAGCCTGCCTGTTGATGGGCGCGGGCGCGTTCCTCGTCCCGGCGATTATGAACGTGGAAAGCAATCACTCATCCACCGAAACAGTTGAATCCACCCAGGCTGTTCCAACCGCCGCCGACTAACTGCGCATACCCGGCGGGGGCAAGCGCCGGTTTTAGTAACATCTGTGCGACTCCTCCTGAAAGAAAATAGCGGCCTCCAAGCCGCTATTTTCTGACTCTCCCGTTTCTGGCGGGTCGCCCCCTGCGGATTTTCCCGTTCAAAATGGTGACTCTCCTGCAAAAAAGGCAATAAAACACAACCCCGCCCAGTTCGCGGGGCAAGCGGGCACAAAGTACACGAAGGATTCTTGAAAAGCGTTTTTAACTTTTCAAGAATCGCGCCAGAAAAACTTGAAAACACTTATGTAAGCCTTGAAAAACTTTGTGACCTTTGTGTCCTTCGTGTTTAGAAAAGGTTTTTGCAGTAGACTCAATGGTAGAACAAAAAAATAAAAACAGGACTGTTTTCACAGTCCTGTCATTTATTGAACAACCTGGTTTTTACTGAACCGGCACGACGTTGGCCGCCTGGGCTCCTTTTGGCCCCGTTTCGATAGAAAATTCGACCTTCTGCTCCGGGTCAAGGCGCTTGTAGCCCTCCATATTGATGGCCGAGAAATGGACGAACACGTCCTCACCGCCTTCGTAGCCGATGAAGCCGTAGCCTTTGGTGGCGTTGAACCACTTGACTGTTCCGATGATTCTTTCTGACATTTTCTTTCTCCTGCATGGAATTTTTTGCCGAGTAAACTGGCCGGGCAAGGTTATCACGCCGGGATGAATATTGTCAAGACAAAGCGCATTGCAACAACATGCAAAGAGTCAAATACGAAAATACCGATTGACGAATTTTTCCATCACAAGTAAAATCCCGCTCATGCTGAAACAATCTTTTGCCCTGCATCACCATCATCACGCCTTTCCCCTGCCTGACCGACGGTAGGGCAAACTTCAGTTTGCCTGTTTCTTTCGCCCAACCCAAGCCCTCGGTCACAAGCCGGGGGTTTTTGTTTTCCGACATTGGTTATTCGATACTCGATACTCGATACTCGATATTCGATAGTTGAATAACGAATAACCAATTCCAAATATCGAGGTTCTATGCCCCGTCCCATCCGCTTCTCCCTCCCATCCAAAGGCCGTCTCTCCGAAGATGTCATCAACTTTCTCGCCGCGTGCGGTTTTAGCATCTACAAACCCAACCCGCGCCAATACGAAGCCAGCGTCCCGGCCCTGCCGGGGGTCAGCATCCTTTTCCAGCGCCCGACTGATATTGTCATCTCCGTCCGCAACGGTTCGGTGGATTTTGGCATCACCGGGCTGGATGTCTTGACCGAACACGGCGGCCCCAACGGGGCGATTCTCCCGATTCACACCGCGCTGGGGTTTGGTTCCTGCACCCTGAACGTCATCGTCCCTGAAACGTGGACAACCGTCAGCGTCATGGCTGACCTGAAGCACTTCCAGGCTGAAACGGGCCGCCCGCTGCGGGTGGCGACTAAATTCCCCAACGCCGCCGCGCCCTTTTTCGCCGAACACGGCTTCGACGACCTGACCTTCATCGAAGCCGAAGGCACGCTGGAAATCGCCCCCACCATCGGCTATGCCGACCTGATTACCGACCTCGTTTCGAGCGGACAAACCCTGCGCGACAACCGCCTGAAACTGCTCGAAGACGGGCAAATCCTGGCCTCGCAAGCCGTCTTAATCGCCAACAAAGCCGCCCTGAAAGAGAATCCCGCCGTTCTTGCTATCGCCCGCCAGATGCTGGAATTTATTGAAGCCTGGCAGCGCGCCCAAAACAACGTCTCGATTTTCGCCAACATGCGCGGCGAAAGCCCTGAAGCCATCGCCGCCCGCGTGTTCTCGCAAAAAACCATCGGCGGGCTGAACGGGCCCACCCTTAGCAACATCATCCGCAAAGACAGCGAACCCAACTGGTACGCCCTGCACATCGTCGTCCACCGCGGCGAACTCTCCGCCGCCATCAACGAACTGCGCGCCATCGGAGGCAGCGGCGTGGTCGTTGCGCCGGTGACGTACATCTTTGAAGAGGAGCCGCCGAGGTATAAGGCGATGCTTGAAGCGCTCAATTCGGTAATCAGTAATCAGTGAACAGTCCATTTTGTATAAACTGATTACTGATTACTCGAAGGAGTTTTCCATGCTAAAAATCTACTCTGTCCCCGAAGCCCGCCAAACCATCCTCAAACGCATCCCCCCCGATGAAACGGAAGTTCCCCCCATCGTCCTTGACCGCATCGAAGCGACCTTTGGCGAGCGCATCAGCGCCGAGGAAGCCGTGCGCCGCATTTTGCGGGATGTCCGCGCCCGGGGCGACTCGGCACTGCGCGAGTGGAGCGCCAAACTGGATGGTTTCCCCGCCGAAGCCCCGATTCGCGTCCCGGCTGAAGCCCTGTCCGCCGCCCTGGAATCCCTCGACCCCGAAGTGCGCGCCGCCCTCGAACTCGCCGCCGAGCGCATCCGCGAATTCCACCGCCGCCAGCCGCTCACCAGTTGGTTCACCAACGAGCTGGGCGGCACCCTCGGCCAGTTCATCCGCCCCATCCAGCGCATCGGCCTGTACGTCCCCGGCGGCACCGCCCCGCTGCCCTCCTCCGTGCTCATGTCCACCATCCCGGCCCAGGTCGCAGGGGTGAAGGATATTGTCGTGGTCACCCCGCCTCAACGACCACAGACCACAGACGATGGACGGCAGTCAACGGTCAGCGGTCTATCGTCCATCGTCAACGAAGTGATTCTCGCCGCCTGCGCCCTCTGCGGCGTGAGCGAAGTCTACGCCCTCGGCGGCGCGCAGGCCATCGCCGCGCTCGCCTACGGCACGGAAACCGTCCCGGCGGTCGATAAAATCTTCGGCCCCGGCAACCTGTTCGTCACCCTCGCCAAGCGCCAGGTCTTTGGCGCGGTCGGTATCGACGGGCTGGCCGGCCCCACCGAAACTGTCGTCATCGCCGATGAAACGGCCAAACCCGCCTGGGTCGCCGCCGATTTGCTCGCCCAGGCCGAACATGACGTGCTCGCCAGCGCCATCCTGCTCACCCCCTCGCGCGAACTGGCCGAAGCCGTCCAAATCGAAGTCGCCCGTCAAACTGAAACCCTGCCCCGCGCCGAAATCCTGGCCCAATCCCTGCCCGGTCAGAGCGGAATCGTCATCACCCGCAACCTCGACGAAGCCGCCGAACTGAACAATCTCTACGCTCCCGAACACCTCTGTCTCGCCGCGCGCGACCCCTGGGCGCTGAGTGAAAAAATCACCAACGCCGGCGGCATCTTCATGGGCGAGCATTCGTTTGAAGTGCTGGGCGATTACGTCGCCGGGCCGAGTCACGTTATGCCCACCGGCGGCAGCGCGCGTTTCGCCTCCCCGCTCAACACCTGGGATTTTGTTCACATCGTCAGCCTGATTGCCCTCAACCCGGCAACCACCGCCCAAATCGCCCCCCTCGCCGCCCGAATCGCCCGCGCCGAAGGCCTAGAAGCCCACGCCCGCTCAGCGGATTGTCGGGTGGAAGAAAACAAGCAAACACGGAACACGCAACAGCCATGCTAACCCTGCCCCACCACATCGCCAACTTGCCGCCATACACCCCAGTAGAGCCTTTTGAAGTTCTGTCGCAAAGGGTGGGCCGCCGCCCCGAAGACATCATCAAACTCGACGCCAACGAGAATCCCTACGGCATGTCGCCGCGCGCCCGCGAGGCCCTCGCCAGTCTGGCCTACGGACACATCTACCCCGACCCCGAATCGCGCACCCTGCGCGCAGCCCTCAGCCGATTCACCGGCGCGCCCGTCGAAAACCTGCTCCCCGGCGCAGGCGCAGATGAACTCATCGACCTGATTATGCGCGTGGCACTCAGCCCCGGCGACACCATTATCAACTGCCCGCCCACCTTCGGCATGTACGCCTTCGACGCCGACCTGAACAACGCCAAAGTCGTCAACGTAACACGCAATACAGATTTTTCTCTTAATATTGATGGAATTTTCGACGCTGTTGAGCGTTTCCACCCAAAAATCATCTTCCTCACCTCCCCCAACAACCCCGACGGCTCGCTCCTCCCGCCGCCTGTCTTGCAAAAACTACTGGCCTTGCCCTGCCTGATAGTTCTCGACGAAGCCTACATTGAGTTTGCGGAAGACGAGTATTCGATTCTCGATAATTCGACAACTCGATACTCAAATACTCGAACATCGAATAACGAATATCGAATAACGAAATCCAAAATTACCAATGTACCAATTACCAATAACTTAATCGTTCTCCGCACCTTCAGCAAACTCGCCGGACTCGCCGGCCTGCGCGTCGGATACGGCGCCTTCCCGACCTGGCTCATGCCCACCCTGTGGAAAGCCAAACAACCCTACAACGTCAACGTTGCCGCCAGCGCCGCCGCCAGCGCCTCGCTCGAAGACCCGGACTACCTCGATTGGACGGTAAAAACCCTCGTCGCCGAGCGCGAACGCCTGTTCGACGGCCTTTCGCGCATCCCCTGGCTGTCTCCCTACCCCTCCAGCGCCAACTTCATCCTGTGTCGCGTCAACGGAATCGACGCTTCCCAACTCAAAGCCGATTTGGCCCAAAAACACGGCATCTTCATCCGCTACTTCGACAAACCCGGCCTGACGGATTGCATCCGCATCAGCGTGGGCAAGCCTGAACAGACCGACTCTTTATTAAATGCGTTATCCGGTTGACCAGTTTTCCAGTTAACCGAAAAACCGGATAACCGGTCAACAGGAAAACAGAACAGCCAAAAGGACTTTTATGCGAACCGCCAAAATTGAGCGCAAAACTTCCGAAACGCAAATCACCATCGAACTCAACCTCGACGGCTCCGGCCAGCACAACATCGCCACCGGGGTCGGATTCCTCGACCACATGCTGACCCACATCGCCGTGCATGGACTCTTCGACATTACAGTAAAAGCCCAGGGCGACCTGCATATCGATGTTCACCACACCGTCGAAGATGTCGCCCTTGTGCTGGGTTCGGCCTTCGACCAGGCCCTCAGCGACCGCAAGGGCATTACCCGCATGGCGAGTTTCTACGCCCCAATGGATGAAACCCTGGCCTTCGTCGCCCTCGACCTTTCAGGACGCCCCTACAGCGTAATACAGGCCGAATGGGGCCAGGCCCCCGTCGGGGGGATTCCCACCAGCCTGTTCCCACACTTTTTTGAGAATTTCGCCGTCACCAGCCGCTGCAATCTCCATGCCCGCATCCTCTACGGACGCGACGACCATCACAAAGCCGAGGCCCTTTTCAAAGCCCTGGCCCGCGCCCTCGACACGGCAACGATAAAAGATGAAAGACGAAAGAGTGTTCCAAGCACAAAAGGTACTTTGACAACATAAAAAACAGGACACAGAAAACCGAAACTTCACTTCAAAAAGCCACAAAAAATAATGTACAACAATGAATCACAAATCCCTTGCCTTTTCTTTCCAAATATGCTATTTTTAGACATATCGTTTTGGAGAAACCATGCCAGAGTCTCAAAAAACCGTCGTCGTGGTCGAGGATGAAACCGATGCCGCTGAAATGTTTGCCGAAATGATGCGCGTCAGCGGTTTTCGAGTTCTTAAAAGTTATTCCAGCACCCCGGCAATCAGCATGATTGCCACCGAACAACCCGATATTGTTATCCTCGATGTGATGATGCCCGATGTTTCGGGGTTGGAAGTGCTGAAATATATGCGGCGCGAACCAAACCTTTCTAATATTCCCGTGATTGTCGTTTCCGCGAAGTCAATGCCAGGCGACATCAAAACCGGGCTGGAAGCGGGGGCTTCGGTCTATCTGACCAAACCCGTCGGTTTTTTAGATTTGAAACAGGCCGTTGACAAAGTTCTCCAACCAAAACCCTGAACAACATCCATGAGTTTGTTGCGCGCTTTTATTGCCATTGACATTCCCACCGAAATCAAACAAGCGATTTCTAATCAAACAGCCAGCCTGCGCAAGGAATCTGGCCATGCCGCGCGCTGGGTGGCAATCGAAAACATCCACCTGACACTCAAGTTTTTTGGGGAAATCTCCAGCGACAACCAGGAGCTGCTGGCGCAGTCCCTGCGGGCCGATTGCGCGCGAACCGCGCCTTTCACGGTCTCGGCTGAAAAACTGGGCTGTTTTCCCAATTCACGCCGCCCGCGTGTCATCTGGATTGGTCTGTCCATTCCACCGGAACTGAACCGGTTGCAGCGCCAGATAGAGGCGAGCGCGGCGCGGCTGGGCTATGCTCCCGATGACAAGCCGTTTTCCCCACACCTGACCATTGCCCGCGCGCGCGAACAGGCGACCCCAGCAGAAATTCAGGTTTTGCGCGGCCTGCTGGAAAAAACAACGATTGCCAGCCTGGGAACTTTCACCACCCGGGAAGTCCATCTCTATAAAAGCGACTTGAAACCCGATGGGCCCGTTTACACACGGCTTGCCACCGCCCAATTAGAAGGCAGCAAATAAGCAAGAAAATACGGAAGGAGAAGAAAGACCGCTTGAAACCGCTCGAACTTGCCCATACCATCGTCAACGCCCTTGAAGACAAAAAGGGCGAAAATATTATCCTGCTCGACCTGCAAAAGGTCGCCATATTTACCGATTACTTCATTATCTGCTCTGGCACATCCGACCGCATGTTGGATGCGCTGGCCGACGGCGCGGAAAACTCCGCGCGTGAAAAGCACGCTGTAAAAGGTCACAGGGAAGGCCAGCCCGCCAGCGGATGGGTGGTAGTTGACTTTGGACAGGTTATCGTTCACCTGTTTGCCCCCGAAATACGCGATTACTATAAGTTAGAAGACTTATGGCGAGAGGGAAAAGTCTTGCTGCGCCTGCAATAGGCTGGGTGATTTCAAAACTCGCTCATTTCAAATTGATTTTCAAGGTTGTATATTGCGCTTTGCGCAGTGTCCCCATCAGCGCAAAGGCGTGAAACAGCAATCCATATTTTTTGACAAACAATCCGCGCACGTTTTTGACCGCTTCGGGCGAATCATCCCGGCAGGCGGTGGCGGGATGCCAATCGCCGAGTAGGGCGCCATCGGCCTTGCAGGGGGCGATATTGATATTGGCAACATTGCGGGCGCGCTTGGCCTTGCCCGAATCGACCTGCGTCCAGATGTAAAGTGACTCACCCTTCCGCGCAAACCAAACCGGGGTTTTGACGCCCTGCCCGTTCTTGCGGAAGGTTTCGAGATTCAGGTATTGTTGGTTTTCGAATGATTCCATCATGGCGATTTTCTCCTGGCGCGGTTATATCGCAGCGGAACATGATTTGGAATGTTTGCAAGGTGTAAACCTACAAAACGCTAACGCAGCATAAATCAATGAGGCAGTCATCTATGGGATGACTGCCTCATTGATTTTACACCACCCTCACACTGCTCCCGCGCGGCGTCTTTTCCACTTCGATTCGGTTCGGGAAGGCGTCTTTCAACTCGTCCAGGTGTGTGATAATCAGGATTTTGGCAAAATCGCGCCGGACGGTGTTAATCGCCTCCACCAGCCGTTGCCGTCCGAGCGCATCTTGCGAGCCGAATCCTTCATCTATGACCAGGGTTTGCAGCCGCGCCCCGGTGCGCCGCGCCAACACTTCCGAGAGCGCCAGACGGATGGCGAAATTGACCCGAAAGGCCTCACCACCCGAAAACATCTCGTAATCGCGCGTCCCGGCCCCGTCGCTAATCTGGATATCGAGCGTTTCCTTTAAGTCCTCGCGTTTTTTATCTTTATACCCGGCCTGGGTCACAAAACGGACGCTCATCGCGCCGTTCGAGAGCCGGTCGAGCAATTCGTTGGCCTTTTCCTCAATTTGCGGCAGGGCCTGTTCGATGAGCAGCGCAGGGACCCCATCTTTGCCAAATGCGCGCTCCAGCGTTTTATAGCGCCCAATTTCAAGGGCGCAGGCTTCGCGCTCAGACTCAACCTGTTTTTTCTGCGTCCGGCGGCTTTCCAACACCACCACCATTTGCCGCGCCATGCCAACCTGCTGGTTGAAGATGTTCTCCTGTTCTTTAAGCGCGAAAAACTCTTGTTCAGCCTCGGCCAAGTTTGGAGTCTGCGCTTCTGCCTCTTGCAAGGCTGCTACAGATTCGGCATACGCATCTTCTTGATTTTCAATTTCAGATTTTAGAGTTTCGATTTGCGGACGCAGCTCGCTCATTTCCCGCGCCAAAGGAACCAGAGCGGCGCGGGCGGCCTCCAGCGCGCGAAACTCGCTTTCGGCGGCGCGTCCTTCTTGCTCGGCCAGGCGCGCCGATTCGTGGATGCCCGGGTCGTAATTAATCTCGCTTAGCGCTGCATCAACCATTGCAAGGGCCTGGCGAGATTCCGGGGCATATTCTTCACTTTCCAATATAAATTCAATTTCCTTAATGCGCGGCTGACCTTTTACTTCCCAATTCGCGGCTTCTTGTTGTATCGCCTTTATTTTTTCTGTAATTTGCGCCAATTTGGCAGCATTTTCAACCCGTTCATTTTCAGATTGGCTCAATTCGCTCCATTGGGTTTCAATTTCTAAAACTTTCTCTTCCACCAGGTCGAACACACTTTTCCCCTGAGAAAATTCCAGCCCCAGAGACTTTCCAATCAACTGCAACTCATTATCAATCAGCGCGAGAGCCTTGCGAGATTGCGGCGAAAAAAGCGCATTTTCAAGCAATTGGGTTATTTCTGCCAACCGAACAGCGCCCTGGGTTTCCCATTCATCCACCGTTTTCTGGTTGGCTTGCAACCGCTCGCCTGCTTTGGCAAATGCGGTGACATGAAACAATTTATCCTTTTCAATCCGGCTAAATCCTGCTATCTCTTTTTCAAGACGAGAGACTTCGGGAACGATGGCATCTAACTCAGATTTATTTGAGCGGTATTTATCGCCTTTGCTCTTGCCTTCAGATTTTAAGTCCGCTGTTAGCCTGGCGCGTTCCTCCCAATTGAGCGGCTGGCCGCAAAGCGGGCAAACCGCGCCTTCGGCGATTTCTAGTTTTTTGATGCGCTCATCGAGTTGTTCCATTTCCACTTTGAGTCGCTCATTTTCGCTCCGCAATTCGATTTGGCGCTGCTTTTTTGACTGTAAGGCTTCATCCAATTCCTGCCGTTGCGCGAGCAGGTTTTCAACTTCTGCCAGTTTTTCGGTTAACTCATTTTGTTCATTTTGCAAAGTTTGAATCGCCAGGCGCTGTGTTTCAGCAACCTCACGCTGTTTATGCAGGATCTTAATCTCTTGCTCCAGGCGAGCGCGTTCCGCGTTGATTTCATCCAATGGCGCCTGGCGCAATTTGGCCTGTTCGCGGAAGCGGGCAACGATGCTTTGTTGGCGTTCCACCTCCGAGCGTTGTTTCAGTTTCAGTTCAGATGCCGCCAGTACGGTTTCAGATTGATTTTTTTGGGCTTGCAAACTCTCTATGGTGGAAAACTGTTCACTGATTACTAATAACTGGTCACCCAACAACCGCCTTTCCTGCTCCAAGCGCGCTTTTTCGGCGTTAATAGCGTCTAAAAAGGGTTGGCGGCGCTTTTCGGCCTGGCGAAATTGCCCGGCGAGGGTCTCCCATTGGGCCAGGTCGGCGCGGGCGGCCTCCCAGGCGCGGTAACGGGATTCGGTTTCGGCGGCGCGGTTAACGAGAGCGGCCTGGGCTGCGGATTCTGCCTCTCGCTCGGCGAGGCGGCTGGTGAGCAGGTTGAGTTCGCGGCGCGAACGTTCCAGCCCGGAACCAAGCGTCTCGACCTGTTTACGCTGGTTGTCCAGTAAAATCCGTATTTTTTCGGCCTGCTTCAAAACCGCTTCTTGCGCGGCGCGCGCGGTTTCCAGTTCTTTTAAACGGCTCTCAAGCTCTTTCAGGCGTTCTTTACGCGCGCCCTCCTCGTTCAATTCGGCGTTGATTTCAGTCAGGCGACCATCCAGAGTGTTGAGCTCGGCTTCCATCAGTTTTCGGCGTTCGGCGGCGCGGGTTTTGTAGGTTTCCCACATCTCCAGGCCCAGAATGCTGCCCAAGATGCGTTTGCGTTCGCTGGCTTTTTGCTGGGTGAACTGGTCGGCTTTGCCTTGCAGGAAGAACGAGGCGTTGACGAAGGTGTCGTAATCGAGCCGCAAGATGCTTTCGATGCGGGCCTGGGTGGCGCGGGAGGTGGCTTCGGTGAGCGGGCGCCAGCGTTCTACATCTTGAATCTGGAATTCAAGAACGGTGCTTTTGCCCCGGCCCAAAATGCGCCGGACGCGATAGATGTTTTCCTCGTAGGCGAAGGTCAGCGCCACTTCGGCGGCGTTGCTGGCAGCGTGGATGAGTTCTTCGCCGCGTTTGCGGGCCTCGCCGAACAAAGCCCAGGTAAACGCATCAAGCAGCGAAGATTTGCCCGCCCCATTGTGGCCAGAGATACAGGCCAGGTCGAAGGAGGTAAAGTCGATTTCCACCGGGTCGCGGTAGGAGAGAAGGCCGGAGAGTTTGAGTTGCAGGGGAATCATGGCATGATTTTACCGCAACGCTTGCCCGGCTTGGTCACATCTGTTATCATAGCGGGGTGTTTGCATCCAACGAAACCACCAGCCGCCGCCGCGCAACCCTTATCGCCATTATTCTCGCCACCATCCCATGTTACTGCCTGGGCTGGGTGACGTTGCGATTCCGCCCCGAACCGCCTACGCCGACCCCCACGCCCACCATGACGCTTACGGCGACCAACACGCTGGTTATTTTCATCCCAACTGCTACAGAATTCCCCACTTTTGGGCCAAGCCCCACACCCGGCATCTTAACGGCAACCCTGACCTTTACGCCCACTGAAACCCCCACCCCCACCGGCACGGCCACTGTTACCCTCACCACAACGGTTACGCCTTTCTTACCGCCGACCTTTACATTTACTCCATCTGCAACATTAATTCCCCCGTCGGCGACTTTTACGCCGTCTATCACCCCCCTGCCGGCCTCGCCCACGTTCACAGCGACCAATACCAGCCTGCCGCCGACGGAAACGGCCACCCCAACCCCCTAACTCCCTATCACCATGCCTGAAATCACACCTTTCTTGAAATCCCTGCTTTCTGTCGCCGGGATTGCATCTTACGAGTCGCCCGCCACAAAACTCATTGAAGCAAATTGGCGCCCGCTTGTAGATGAAACCCGCCTGAGCCGCGTCGGTTCGCTCGAAGCGCTCAAAAAAGGCTCCGGCCTCGAACCGCGTCCCTCGATTATGATTGCCACCCACGCAGACGCCATTGGCATGATGGTCACATCCATCGCCGATGGTTTTTTGCATTTTACACATGTTGGCGGCGTAGACCCGCGCATCCTGCCCGGCACGCCGGTCATCGTCCATGCTTCGGGCAGCGGCGAGGAACTGCCCGGCATTGTGGTCATCCCTCCAGCGCGCGCCCTGCCCGCCTCGGTTGGGGATGGCGTGGTTGGATTGGAACATCTGCTCATTGACGTGGGTCTGCTCCCCAAAGAAGCGACCGCCAAAATACGAACTGGCGACCCGGTTTCTTTTGCCACCGACCCCAAAGAGTTAACCGGCGAGGTCATTTCTGGTCACACCCTCGATAACCGCGCCTCGGTCGCCGTGCTCACAGTGGCGCTCGAAGAACTCCAGAAGAAATCGCATGTCTGGGATGTCTGGGCAGCAGCCACTGCGCAAGAAGAAGTCGGCCTGGTTGGCGCGTTCACATCGGCCTTTGGCCTGCGCCCACAGATTGCGATTGCCATAGATGTCACCTTCGCCAAAGGCCCCGGCGCAAACGACTGGCAAACCATGCCGCTCGGCAAAGGCCCAACCCTGACGATGGGGCCAAACATGCACCCCTATCTCTACAAATCGCTGAAAGAACTGGCCGAAAAGCTGGAGATTCCCTTCCAGCCTGAAGTTACACCGCGCATGTCGGGAACAGACGCTTACGCCACGCAAATTACCGCTGAGGGCATCCCCACGATGGTGATTGGCATCCCGTTGCGCTATATGCACACCCCGGTCGAAATCGTCTCGCTCAAAGACATTCAACGCGCCGGGCGGCTGCTGGCAGAATTTATTGCTTCGCTTGAGTCAGATTTTGTCGAAAAAATTGTTTGGGAAGATTAAAACGTTATCCGGTTATCCAGTTCAACGGGTTTCGGGCCAACTGGATAACTGAATAACCGGTCAACCGGATAAACGAATATGCCCAATATCACTGAAAAACAGTTCAAACTCCTCGAAAAACTCTGCAACGCCTGCGCCGTTTCGGGCGATGAAGGCGATGTACGAAAAATCATCCTCGAAGAAGTCAAACCCTATGCCGATACGCTCAGAGTGGATGCGCTCGGAAATGTGCTGGTGACAAAGAACGGCTCCGGCGAGAACAAAGTCAAAGTCATGCTCGACTGTCACATGGACGAAGTTGGCTTTATGCTGGTCGCCGATGACGGCGATGGCCTATACCGCTTCGAGTTGGTCGGTGGAATTGACGCCCGTCAGTTGCCAGGGAAACAGGTTCTGGTCGGAAAAAGCAAAATCCCCGGAGTGATTGGGGCGCGCCCCATTCACCTGACCACTGCCGAAGAGCGAACGCGCAAAATTCCGCTCGACCAACTGCGCATTGACGTTGGACCAGCGGGCAAGGCCAAAATTGGCGACCGAGTGGCATTTGCCACTCAATTCAAACGGGTTGGGCCGTCCATCATGGCAAAATCCATAGACAACCGCATCGGCTGCGTCATTCTGATTGACCTGCTCAAAACTGCGCCTGCCAACATAGATTTATGCCTGTCTTTCTCGGTGCAAGAAGAAATCGGGCTGCGCGGCGCAAAAGTGGCGGCCTTCCACTTCAACCCCGATATGGCAATTGCAATAGATGCCACGCCAGCCAACGACCTGCCTGTTCACGACAGCAGCGAAAACATATTCTACAACACCAAACTCGGCGCTGGCCCGGCCATCTACACCTATGACGCCGGCACGCTCAACGACCCACGCCTGATTAAATTTCTCTCCCAAACCGGCGATGAAGCCAAAATTCCCTACCAAATCCGTCAGCCCGGCGGCGGCGGGACGGATGCCGGGGCCATCCACCGCGCCCGGGCCGGCGTACCAGCCATCTCGGTCTCTGTACCCCACCGTTACACGCATACTGCCATCAGCCTGGCGCGCGTAGACGACTGGAAAAACACCCTGACCCTGATTTCAGCAACACTCAAGCGGATTACGCCAGACTTGCTCAAGGGCGAACGCCCGTAACGCGAATTGTTAATTCGCGCCACAAGTGGATTAAGGACATCCCATGAAACCCCTCCTCCAAAAACTGACCGAAACCTTCTCCCCCTCCGGCTACGAATCCGCCATCCGCGAAGTCATCCGAGCCGAAGTCGAACCCCTGGCCGATGAAATCCGCGTTGACGCCCTCGGAAACTTAATCGCCCGCAAAGGCCAAGGCGGCAAGAAAATCATGGTTGCCGCCCACATGGACGAAATCGGCCTGATTGCCACCCACATAGACGAAAATGGCTTTATCCGCTTCACCGCCGTAGGCGGCGTTTACCCGCAAATGCTGATGGGCGCGCGCGTCCGCTTTTACAGTGGGCTGCCGGGCATCATCTACACTGAACCGCTCGACAAACCGACCGATACACCCAGCATCGAGAAAATGTTCATTGATGTCGGCGCAAAAAGCCGCAAAGACTGCCCCATCAAAGTTGGCGAAGTGGCCGCATTTGAGCGCCCCTTCCTGGACTTGGGCGAGCGTCTTGTTGCCAAAAGCATGGACGACCGCATCGGCTGCCTGGTCGCCATCGAAACCCTGCGCGCCATCAAAAAAACGCCCCACGAACTCTATTTTGTTTTCACCACCCAAGAAGAAGTCGGCATTCGCGGAGCAGAAACATCCGCCTTCGGCATTGACCCCGACCTGGGTTTCAGCCTGGATGTGACCCTGTGGGGCGATACCCCCGGGCGCAAAAACTTCGATATCGCCCTCGGCAAAGGCCCGGCCATCAAAATCAAAGACAGCGGCATGTTATCGGACCCGCGCATCATCCAGTGGATGGTCAGCACCGCAGAAAAGCACAAAATCTCTTACCAGCGCGAAGTCCTGATAGGCGGCACCACCGACGCCCGCGCCATGCAGCTTGTCCGCGCTGGCGTGCCAGTTGGCTGCATCTCCATCCCATGCCGCTACGTCCACTCTCCCAGCGAAATGGTCGATATCAACGACGCGCAAAACGCCGTCAAACTGGCCGCCGCGCTGCTATCGAATCCGGTTGACCTGTAACCCAGACCCTAAAAACTTCCGATTTTGGACATCGAAGCAAAACAAACGCCCGAGCGCATTCTTGCGCCCGGGCGTTTTTCCATCTCGAACATTATCCAGCTGGAACAGCCTCCCTGCAGCCTGCTTCGCCATTAAACCGTCAGAGCCAGACCCACAGCAGCCACAGCCCAACCATCACTACCCCAACCGCAAACAGCGCCAAGAAGGTCCACCCGAAGCCAATCAACCAGCCTTTGGCCGAATCAAACGCCTCGCGCTTATTCCGCAGCCGAAGATATTCCACCCCATACAACGCCAGGGGGGTAATCACCAGCGCCGCCAGCGGAGTGAAAAAGCAACTGGAAATCAGCCCGATTGCCAGGCCAATGCCAATTGAACGCCAGGGCGTGCCGGTCTCTCGCAATTTGGCTGTGATGATGATGTTGTCCACCACCCCGCCAATCGCACCGAGGATGGTGATAAGCGCGAACAGCAGCCAGTCCCAGCCGGTCATCATGCCGTTGATGGCAGCGTAGAACATATAAACAAATGCCGCCAGCCAGATAACCGCGATGCCCGGAAAAATAGGAATCAGCAACCCAAACAGCCCAACCAGCATAAAAGTCAGGGTCAGGGCCTGCATCACAATTTCACCGAACAGGGCAGAATCCATAGAAGCGTCTCCAGGGCAAACTGAATATTCGACTTCCGAGTATCGAGTATCGAATAACGACTTCCCAATTACGAATTACGAATCACATCCACCCCGCCCATCCAGGGTTTCAGCACTTCTGGCACCACAATCGAGCCGTCGGCTTGCTGGTAATTCTCCATCACTGCAATCATGGTGCGGGGCAAGCCCAGCCCTGAACCGTTGAGTGTATGCAACAGGCGCGCCTTACCGCCATCAGCGGGACGATATTTGATGTTCGCCCGCCGCGACTGGAAATCGGTGACGTTTGAGACAGACGAGACTTCCAGCCACTCATCGCAACCCGGTGCCCACAGTTCCAGGTCGTAGGTCATCGTCGAACCAAACCCGATGTCGCCAGTGCAAAGCCTTTTGACGCGGTGCGGGATTTCCAGAAGAGCGCAGGTTTCTTCGGCATCCGCCAGCATCTTGTCGTGCAGAGCATCCGACTCTTCGGGCTTGCAGTAGATGTACATCTCGACTTTATCAAATTGATGACCGCGTTTAATACCGCGCACATCGCGCCCGGCGCTCATCTTCTCGCGGCGAAAGCAGGGCGTGTAGGCGGTATACATGCGCGGCAACGAGGTTTCGTCTAATATTTCGTCCATGTGCAGGCCGGTGAGCGGAATTTCTGCTGTTGGAACGAAATAATAATCTTCCTCATGGTCGCGGTAAAGGTTATCGGCAAACTTAGGCAGTTGCCCCGCGCCGAACACCGTCCATGTCTTGACCATGAACGGAAGATACTGCTCACGGTAGCCCTGGCGGGTGTGCAGGTCGAGCATCCACGCAATCAGCGCCCGTTGGAGCCGCGCCCCGGCCCCGCTTAATACATAAAAGCGCGAACCAGTCAGTTTCGTGCCTCGTTCAAAGTCAATAATCCCAAGCGCCGGGCCAAGTTCCCAATGCGGTTTGGGAGCGAAATCAAAAGTTTTCGGCTCGCCAACTGTTCTAATGACCAAATTCTCGCTGTCATCCTTCCCATAAGGCGTGCGCGGGTCTGGGATATTGGGCAGGGTTGAGACAAGATAGTTGAGTTGGGTTTCGACTTCGGCCAACTCTTTATCGAGCGCCGCGACTTTATCCCCCACCACGCGCATTGCCTCGATTTTTGCCTGCCGCTCTGCCGGGTCTTTCATTTTGCCAATCTCTTTCGAGACGGCATTCCGCTCGGCTTTGAGCAATTCGACCTCGGCAATCATCTCGCGCCGTTTGGCATCCAATTGCAGGATGGAATCGACCGGGGCGGGATTGTCCTGCCGGTCGCGCAGCGCATTGCGAACCAGTTCGGGGTTTTCTCGGATGAGATTGATGTCTAACATGGTGTACCTCCAGTACAGTGGATGAAATAACCGCCCCTCCTGTGCAGGACGAGGGGCGGCTCGTGGTACCACCTGCGTTTGTCGCCGCAACACGGCAACCTCGGGTTAAGCGATAACGGGCTTCTCCGGCCCCCTTACTGGGTAAGACGAAATGAATTTCCTCTTACCGCACCTGCGGGAGCAGTGTAAGTCGAAATAAATTTCGACTTACGCCGGAGGGGATTTCGTCCTCTGACCGCCTGCCTCGCATCAACCAGCAGGTTTCTGAACAGCGTCAACCCCGCAAAAACACGGGGCAAGTGGCTACTTGTCTCCGGGCTGTCTTTCTAATGCGATTATACGCGCCAAGAATGGCATGTCAAGCCCCAACCAACGTTATTATATCTTTAGTTTTCGCTAACTGATCATGATAAGGAAGAAGGTAATGGGTTCGAAACGT
>CAYLZI010000023.1:0-22703 GCA_964388215.1 uncultured Anaerolinea sp. | reverse complement strand
CATCAGCAATCAGTTTGACATCGTGCAGGGTGGCCGGGAGGACGCGCCCGTTGACTGAGAGCACCCGGCCCGATTCTGCTACCGCTTTCTCGAAGCTGCCCGTCAAATCGGCCAGGGCGGAGATGAACAGGTTGCCAAACGAATGGCCGCCCAGCCCTGAAGCGTCGGAAAAGCGATACTGGAACAACTGCGTCAGCATGGCTTCGTCGTTAGAGAGCGCGGCCAGGCAGTTGCGGATATCGCCAGGCGGCAAAATGCCCAGGTTCTGGCGCAGTTTGCCCGACGAGCCGCCGTCATCGGCCACCGTCACAATGGCCGTGATGTTGTTGGAGTAGTTTTTCAGCCCGCGCAGCAAGGTGGCCTGCCCATGCCCTCCGCCCATCACCACCACGCGCGGCCCGCGCTCGCGGCGGCGATGGCCGGTTATCTGGTCGATTAATCGCTGGCCGGGACGCAGGAAGGGGTTGAGCAAGGCGCGGTTTAACCCGGCGATGCCCCAAATGACCAGGCCGAATCCGATGCCGATGAAAATGGCAACCCGCATGGGGCGCGGCCAGAAGCGCAGGGTGGCGACATCGAGGACATCGATGAAGTCACTCTCTGGCGCGGTGCGGTAAATATCCAACAGGAAATAAGCAACGCCGACCCCCAGGAAAGTGATTCCGGCTAGCAGCATCAGCAGCCAACGTTTGACCCCCAATCCCGGTTTCAGCCACAACATCAGCCCTGAAATTTCGGTTCGCAGGGAAAAAAGCCATTTACGCATGTTCACGCGGCGATAATAGCAGTGTTTAAATTATTCGTCAAATGAGTTAATCTTGCCTGGCGGGCAGGTTTTTCTTCGAGTGTCCATCCATTTTGTCGGCCAGGGCATCTCGTTTTCCGGCTATAGGGATGCCTGAGCGGTAGGCTGCCGATGCAATCGAATGTGAGATGGAAGGCGCGGCCATTAGCACAAAGAAAATCAGCAGAAGCGCCTTCCACATATCCAGCGGGGTCAGGATGGCAGCCGATATCAAAAGGAAAACCAGCCCAAAAACACTGACTTTGCCGGTGGCGTGCAAACGGGTATAGATATCTGGCATACGCAGGAAACCGATGACGCCGATAATAGACATAAGCGTTCCAAAGACCAGGAATAGGAGCGCGCCGACCTGTAAAATGGCTTGCATTAGAACACCTTTTGGTCAGAAATATATTTTGCCAGGGCAACTGTAGAAAGGTAGCCTAGCGCGGCGGCGGCAATGGCTACGTCTATAAAAATGCTGTTTTCGCGGATAATGGAGATAATGACCAGCACGGCTATTGTGAGCGTGGAGGCCAGGTCGAGACCAGTCAGGCGGGCAACGACGTTTTCGCCGCGCAACACCTTCCAGGCTGCGGCAAATGCCATTAGCAGGTGAGCGGTCAGCACGACCCAAAGCGTAATTGTCAATAAATTTTCCATTGTTACTTGTTTCCGATTTTCCTATTCAAACATTTTACTGAGCAGGTTTTTGCGCAAGGCCTGGGCCTCGGCCACAAAACGTGCCGAGTCATCTACGTTTAGGCAGTGAGTGTACATTACGCCGTCTTCATCAATGGCAACCACCATTTCGCCAGGTGAGAGCGTGATGGCGTGCGCCGAGAGCGCAGTTCCCAGCTCGGTTTTTGTGCCGGAGGGAATGGCAATAACGCCGGCGTTGAGCGGTAGTTTGGGGTCTAGCACTATGCGGGCTGTGCCGTAGGCTCCGCGGGTGACGTCCCAGGCAACAACAAAGAGATAACGAATGCCTGCCCACAGGAAACCGGGCAACCTGGAGAGTGAGAAGGGCGGCAATTCTATTCTCGGCAATAACAGGCTGATTCCAATCGAAACGAAAACGCCCATTGCCAGGTTCGGCAGCGTGATGTTGCCGGTTAAAGCCAGGTAAACCATAAACAGAGGAAGCGAAAGTTGCAAAAGACGCATAGGAATTTACTTATTTTGGAATAACGAGTTACTTTAATACCGCCGCAATATAGGCAGCCGGTTCGGTGAGCCAGGCGGCAGCGGTTTGGGCGAAAGAGACGAGCGGTTCGGCCCAAATTCCAAGCGTCAGGCTCAGGCCAATAAGCAGGGTGGGGGCGAGCAGGTTATCTCCGGCTTTGGGTTTGGCTTCGGGGTTGGTCTCAAACCAAATTTTCATAAACGCGCGAATGACATACGTCAGGGTGACGATGCTTGCTATGCCAATGATGGCAAGCGACAGATAGTTAGCCGATGCGGCCCCGCTCCAAAAAATCATCAGTTTACTTGTAAAGCCATTTAGCGGCGGGATGCCTGCCAGCGCCATGCCCCCCAGCAGGAACAGGGCTCCGGCGAAGGGGTGGTACTTTCCTACGCCTACCACGACGCTGAAAGATGCCGATTTGACCGCTGCGCGGCTGGCCATCGCCCCTGCCAACATCAGCATGGCGGCCTTGACCAGGGCATGATTGAAGGCAAACACAAGCGCGGCTGCCAGCGAAAAGGGAGTTCCCCAGCCGATGCCGACCAGCATAAACCCGATTTGTGCCAGGGTAGAGTAGGCCAACATCCGTTTGACGTTGTGCGTGCCAGCCGCGCCGAAACCACCATACAAGACGCCGATAACTCCTATGATGACCAGTAGTGTTTTGAGCAATGTTACTTCAGGGAAGAGGAGCGTCGTCAGACGGAAAAAGGCGTAAACGCCTACCTTTACCACCAGCGAGGAGAGCATGGCGCTAACCGCTGTGGGCGCGGCGGCGTGAAAATCGGGCTGCCAGAAGTGGAAGGGGACGGCGGCGCTTTTGATGAGGAATGTAGCGGTCAGGAATCCCAGCCCTACCATAGCCAGCGGGGTGGGTGGGTTTTCTGCGATGCGCGCAGCCAAATCGGCCAGATTGAGCGTGCCGTAGGCTATATACATAGACCCAACGCCAAGCAAAAAGAAAACTGCTGCCAGGGTGGAGATGTAGAAGTATTTGTATGCGGCTTCCACGCCAAACTGGTCATCGGCATTGGCTGTAAGCGCGGTGCCAGAGATGACGATGATTTCAGCAAACACGAACAGGTTAAACAGGTCGCCGGTGAGGAATGCGCCGCTTAAGCCTGTGGCGAGAGCAAAAAACAAGGTATAGAAGGTGGGATAGCGAGTTACCTTTTCGGTGGAACCCGCTGCATACAAAAACCCTGCCGACAGGACAATATGGCTCATGACCAGCATAAAGACGCCCAGCAGGTCGGCGGTTAGGGTGATGCCAAAGGGGGCCGGCCACGCGCCCATCTGCAAAGCAAACGGGCCAAAGCTCAGCACCTGGTAGAGCAAGGCAAGCGAAAAGCCGAGGGCGGTGAACATCAATGTCACTGCGACAAAGGCTTGCAAGCGCGGCTGTTTGCGGAGGGTCAGGGTGAGCGGCGCGCCCGCAAATGGGAGCAAGAGGGGGGGGAGGAGTAGCCAGTTATCAGTCATCAGTCGCCAGTATCCAGTGTTCAGTAATTAATCTCGATTCACGAATTCCTAATTCCTAATTCTTTAATCCCCTGATTTCGTCGCTGTCGCTGGTGTGATAGCGGGTGGAGATGACGTAGAGCAGGCTCAGGATGAGGGCGAACCCGCCCGCGCTGATGACGATGGCCGTTAGCACCAGGGCTTGTGGCAGCGGGTCGCTGATTTGGCCGGTGGCGGTGCTGTAGGCTGCGGAAACGCCGTGATATGCGCCCGCGCTAAACAGGAACAGGTTGGCGGCGTTGGATATCAGCACCAGGCCAATGGCGGCGCGAATGACGTTGCGCTGCAGCATTTGGTAAATTCCGGCGGCAAAGAGTATGCCAATTACGAGAGATGTTAAGATATTCATCCTGAAATTCCAAAGAATGCACTCGATATTCGAATGACGAATACCGAATATCGAATTACGAATTATCTTCCTCGCGGGGGTGGCCGAGGTTATCAACCATCAGGGTTGCCCCGCCCATTACCGTCAGACAAATGGCAAGCTCAAAGAGAAAGGCGCTGTTCAGGGCGAAGCCGGGCGGCATGGGCAGGCGCAGCAGCTCGCCATAATTCACCGGGGCAAAAAAACCTGCCCCAAAGGCAACCCCACCCAGGGCGTTGACCAGCGCCAGCGTTAAACCGGCCACAACCAGGTTATTGCGATTAAGCCAAGTCAGTTTTTGGCGCGTATCTTCGTACCCAAAGACGATGTACCACATGGCAATTGCCAGGCTGATGATGACTCCTGCCGTAAACCCATCGCCAGGCTGGTCGTGGCCGTACATCATGTGTGTTACGCCCAGCATAAATGCCAGAGGAAGTATTACATAGGCCAGGGTATGCAAAAGCGGCGAAGTCGGCAGGGCATAAATACCTTTTGGCGCGCCAGCGGGCAACATTTTCATCGTTTCGTCGTGACTGTGTTGGCCTGGTTTGCGTGCGCCAAAATGCAGCAGGGTGTAAATTGCCACGCCTGCCATGCCAAAGACCATAATTTCGATGAGGGTGTCTGAGCCGCGGAAATCAATCACAATTGCGCCAACGATGTCTTTCGCGCCGGTAAGCGGTTTGGCGTTTTCGGCATAGTAGGGCGTTACCAGGCTGAGACGCGGGCGCGTTTCGAGCGCGGTGAAGGCTGCCAGCGCCACTACCAAGCCAATCAGCCCGGCCACCAGCCAATCGCGGGTCATCCCCCGACGGCTGTGCAGCAGTTCATTGGCCCGGTCGCGCTGTTTGCGCGGGATGATGTTCAACCCTAAAATCAGGATGACCGTTGTCAGAATGTCCACCACAACCTGCACCAGGGCCACATCGGGCGCGGGTTCGAGCGCCATCCAAACGGCCACGCCCAGCCCCACCAGGCCAAGCGCAATGACAGCCGATAGGTCGCGGCGTAGGAAAATGGTCGCCAGCGCCGAAATCGCTAACATGGCCAGCGAGAATGCGCGTAAGCCATTCAGCCCTTCAAAATTCCACTGGGTGTTTTGGAAAGTGGAGAAGGAGGGGAAGCCGCTAAAGAGGAGCGCCAGCGCCGCCGCGCTGATGACCATGACCCGCAGGTAGACCCGCAGCAGGCCGCCCTGCGCCTGGGTGGCCGTTTTGGAGAGCCAGTCTATGCCGGAGATGGTTCTGTTAAAGAGCGTGTTAACCGTCAGGTTGGGCAGGAAGGCCATCAGCGCCGGGCGGAGGCGGTTGCGCTGCCAGAACAGGAACAGGCCGAGCGAGACGGCCACAATGGAGAGAATGAGCGGGACGTTGATGCCCGTCCACAAGGCAAGCGAGACTTTGACTTTGGCGCCATAGGCGGCTTTGGCGGCCTCGGCTAAAAAGTTGGCAAGGAAGGTTGGTTCGACCGGGGTGATGCCAATAAGGAGCGAGAGCAGGGCGGGCAGGGCGGGCGCGAGCCAAAACCCCCATTTGGGGTCGTGTCCCCGCATGGGGGCGTGGCCGCGCGGGGGGTGTTTGGGGTCTGCCGGGGGAGCGAGGAACACGCCCCAGACGAGAATGGCCGCCTGGAACAGAATTAAGGCCCCGGCGAGGACGGTTGTCAGTGGGAAGAATGTATCTACAATGGCGGGCAGGCTGGAGTGGGTGGCGGAGGCCAGCAGGGTTTCTTTTGCCAGGAATCCGAATAGGGGTGGGAGTCCGGCCATCGAGAGCGAAGCGATTCCCACAATCCCAAATAAAATGGGCATTTGTTTGCGCAAACCGCCCAGTTTGCGCAGGTCGCGCGTGCCGGTTTCGTGGTCAATGATGCCTGCCGACATGAAGAGCGCGGATTTGTAAAGCGCGTGCGCAAGGATGCTGATGACCAGGGCTTTGAAGGCGATTTCGGTGTTTTGGCCGATGAGGGCGACCAGCACGCCGAGTTGCGAGACAGTGGAATAGGCCAGGAGTGGTTTCAGGTCGTTTTGTTTTGCGCCCAGGTATGCGCCAACCAGCATGGTGGTCAGGCCAAAGAGCGAGAGAGTCCAAAACCATGCTTCGGTGCCGCCCAGGGCCGGGTTGAGCCGCGCCAGCAAGTAAACGCCTGCCTTGACCATGGTTGCTGAGTGCAGGAAGGCGCTGGCCGGGGTGGGGGCGCTCATGGCTTCGGGCAGCCAGATGTGGGCCGGGAACTGGGCGCTTTTGGTGAATGCTCCCAGGGCGATGAGGGTGAATAGCACTGGATAAAGCGGGCTGGCGGTCAGAATTTCCCGGCTGGCAAAGACGGTTTTGAAATCTGCGCCGCCGCTGATGTGCATGACAAACAGGAAGCCTGCCAGCAAGGCGATGCCGCCGCCTCCGGTGATGAAGAGTGATTTGAACGCGCCTTTGCGGGCGGCTTCGTCTTTGTATTTATAGCCGATGAGCAGGAAGGATGAAATGCTGGTACCTTCCCAAAAGATGAACAGGGTGATTAAGTCGCCTGCCAGCACGACGCCGAGCATGGCAGACATAAAGAGTAGCGTGTAGGCGAAGAAGCGGGATTCGATATGCGTTATTCGATATTCGGTATTCGAGATTTCGGGTTGGGGCGTCGAGTTTCGAGCTTCGAGTTTCGATTTATCGAATATCGAAGTATCGTGTCCTGAATTATCAAAGTAGTAACCCGTGTAAATGACGACCAGCGTGCCGATGCCGGTGATGATGAGGCCAAATAGGGCGGAGAGACCATCGAGGTAGAGTGAGAAGTTCAGTCCCAGGGAGGAAACCCAGGGAACAGAAAAATTGAGTGGGCGCGCCTGACCGTAGGTGTAGAGCAGGGTTGCAAAGGCGGCAAAGGGAAAGGCGGCCAGGAGCCAACCGGCTTGTGGGTTGCTGATTGGGGCGCGGCGTAACAGCAGGGCGGCCAAAATACCGATGCCGATAAACGCGAGTGGAAGGACAAGGAGGATTGGCGGCATGTCTCGCTCAGGCAGTTTTTGAGTAGCGAAATTCGCGGAACAGGGTGATGGCGATGGTCAACAAGGTGAGCGGGGCAACGAACCAAAGCATAACCCCGCTAAAGAGCAATAGCGCGTCGTGTTGCGCGGCGATGAGAACCAGGTAAGCGGTGTAAGCGACGTAATAAGCCAGGAAGACCCAGCCTTCCCAGCGCGCAATTTGACGCCCTGTGAAAAAAATTGGCAGGGTGGCGATTGCGACCGCCAGCATGACTGGTATGTCGAACCCTTCGGCGGCGGCGGAGACTGGCACGCCGTTTGGGGCAACCAGCGAGGTTAGCCCTAGCACTGCCAACAGGTTAAAAATATTGCTGCCGACCACATTTCCTACGGCAATGTCACGCTCACCTTTGATGGCGGCAGCAATCGAGGTTGCCACTTCGGGCATCGAAGTTCCAGCGGCAACGATGGTTAGCCCGATGATGAGTTCGCTCAACCCAAGCCAACGCGCAATGGTGATGGAACTATCTACCAGCAGGTTCGAACCATAGACCAGCATCCCCAGCCCGATGCCAATTAGCCCGAGGTTGATGGCCCAGGGTTTCCAGCCGGTTTCTTTTTTGTCTTTGTCTGCGTATTCCTGGTCGTATTCCTGCTCCACTTCCTTGCTTTTTTCCTTGCGGCTTTGAACAATCAGGAAAACGGTGTAAACGATGATGCCCAGGAAAAGCAGCACGCCTTCCAGCCGCCCGATGACGCCATCCAGGGACATAAAATATACCAGGAATGAAATGCCAATCATCAGCGGCACATCCAGACGGATAAGCTGCTGTTGGACAATCAGCGGGGTGATGGCGGCTGAAATGCCCAGGATGAACAACACGTTGAAAATGTTGCTGCCGACCACATTGCCCACGGCAATATCTGCCTGCCCGGCAAAAGACGATTGGACAGAGACGGCCATTTCGGGCGAGCTGGTGCCAAAGGCGACCACCGTCAGACCGATGACGAGTGGTGAGATGCCAATTTTAGCCGCCAGGCGCGAAGCGCCGCGCACCAGCCATTCGGCGCCAAAAATCAACAGCGCCAGGCCGAGCAGGAACAAAAATCCGGTCAACAGGGTCATGGGTGCAATCATCGTGATTGGCATGGCAATATTTTAGCAAATAATGATAAAAAATACCCGCTTTTGAAGCGGGTGTTGATATTTTTCATAGGTTGCGCTCATTTAAGCCCGGCGCCGGACGCGAAATTCATAGGTGACCGAAATAACCAGCGTGAGCGCAGTGAGCGGCAGGACGAACCAGGCCATTGCATTGCTGAACATCGGCAAAACGCTGTGGCTGGTGGCATTCAAGATAAGATAAATAGTGTAAACAATATAATAGCCAATAAACAGGAATCCTTCCCAACGATAGATTTGTCCACCGGTAAAAAAGACTGGGAAGGAGGCCAATGCAACTGCAATCATGACCGGAATATCGAAGTTGAGGGCGGCCTGCGAAACGGGAATGCCAACCGGGACGATGATGGCGCTCAAACCCAGTACCGAAAGCAGGTTGAAGATGTTGCTGCCCACTACGTTGCCAACGGCAATATCACGTTCTCCTTTAATGGCAGCCATCACCGAAGTTGCCAGTTCTGGCAGGGAGGTGCCAACTGCCACAACGGTCAGGCCAATCACCAATTCATCCACGCCCAGCCAGCGGGCGACTTCTACCGCGCTATCTACCATCCAGCGCGCGCCGAGGATGAGTAATCCCAGCCCGGCCACCACCAGGGCAATGTTCAACAGCCAGCCGCGCAGGTTTTTCTGCTCGCGCGGAGCATATTCTTGTTCATATTCTTGCTCTACCTCTCGGCTTTCAGAGCGGCTCTGGCGAATTAGAAACCAGGTGTAAATGAGCAACGCGCCAAATAAGATGAACCCTTCAAAGGTGCTAATCAGGCCATCCAGCGCGAACAGGAAGGTGGCAATGGAGACGCCAATCATAATTGGCACATCTTGCCGAACTACCTGCTGCTGCACCATCAGTGGCGCAATCGCGGCAGAAATGCCCAAAATAAACAAGATATTGGCAATGTTGCTGCCCACCACGTTGCCAATCGCAATATCGGGCTGACCCGCCAGCGAAGATTGGACGTTAATTGCCAGTTCTGGCGCGCTGGTGCCAAAGGCAACCACCGTCAGGCCAATGACGAGCGGCGAAATGCCGGCCCAGGCCGCAATGCGCGATGCGCCGCGTACCAAAATCTCGGCGCCAAAGATGAGCAGCGCCAGTCCGGCAATGAACATAAGCCCTGTGAGAAGTGCCATGTTGTTTCTGTCTCCTAAAAAATCTGACGTGATGATAGCAGATGAAGCGGGTGTGCAATAAAACTATGAGATAATGTCGCCTATCATACCATTACTTTGAAATCCCCTTATCGGTAAAATCGAGAAAGCGAGAAAAAGTGAACCTGGAATTACAAACGCCAGCGGCGCTCAACAAAAAGTATTGGGAAACCGCCCTGCTGCTGGGATTTTTTACCGTTTTTTACAACCTGGCTGAGGGCCTGGTCTCGATTTATTTTGGTGTCTCTGATGAAACCGTCGCGCTGTTGGGTTTCGGCGTCGATTCGTTCATCGAGGTGATGTCCGGCGTTGGCATCATTGCCATGATTTTACGCATCCGCAAGAATTCCGAAACCCCGCGCTCCCAATTTGAGCAAACTGCCCTGCGCATTACCGGGACGGCTTTCTACATCCTGGCTGTTGGGCTGGTGCTGACCATCGCGGTCAATCTTGTTATGGGGCATAAGCCCGAAACAACCGTGCCGGGCGCAATTATTTCAACGATTTCAATTGCTGTGATGTGGTGGCTGGTGACCGCCAAGCGCAAAGTAGGCCGCGCCCTTAACTCAGCCCCCATCCTGGCCGACGCCAATTGCACCATGACCTGTGTTTATATGTCGCTTGTGCTGCTCGCTGCCAGCCTGGTCTACCACCTGACCGGGTTTGGGTTCATAGACAGCCTGGGCGCTGCCGGGTTGGTTTATTTTTCTTACAATGAAGGCCGCGAAGCCTTTGAAAAAGCCGCCGGGCTGGAATGTGGCTGCGAATCGGATTCTTGTGAACCGTAATATCATTTAGGAATAAGGCTTTCGCTGCAACGATAAAGTTGAAAAGGGTATCGCGATGATAAAGATTTTGCTGGTCGAAGATATGCCCGATACCGTCGAACTGGTGCGCAGAGCGTTATTGTCGCAGGGCTATGAAATTGTTCATGCCCCCGATGCCGAAACAGGGCTAGAATTGGCGCTCCAATATCACCCAGACCTGATACTCCTCGACCTGGGCCTGCCCGATTACGACGGTCAGACCCTGGCAGGCTGGTTGCGTGCCGAAACAACCCTGGCGAACACGCCAATTATTGCTTTTACTGCCTGGCCGCAAGAAACTGCCCGAAAAATGGTGGAAAGTTACGGCTGCAATGGCTACATTCAAAAGCCTATTCTGAGGGTCAAGGATTTTGTTGACCAGATTGAATCCTTCATCAAGGCCAGATAGAAGCTGCCAGCCATGACCGACGAAAAAATCCAACTCGTCCCAACGAGCTGGTTCACCATCGAACAATTGACTGCCATCTACAACCAGACTCGTGTAGATTATCTGGTTCCGATGCCAATGAACGCCAAACGCCTGGCCGCATATATTGCCGATTATGATGTAGATTTGGAACATTCCCTGGTCGCCATGCAAGGGGATGAATTATTGGGTGTGGCAATGCTGGGCGTGCGCGAAGAACGCGCCTGGATAACGCGCCTGGGCGTGCTGCCCAATACGCGGCGCGGCGGCGTAGGGCAAGCGCTGATGAACGGCTTGCTCGAAAACGCGGCCAAACTGAACCGTAATTTCGTCATGCTCGAAGTCATCAAAAATAATATACCGGCGCATCAATTATTCCTGAAGTTGGGCTTTCGTGAAGTGGGGGAATTGCTGGTATTGCGGCGCGCGCCCATTGTGCCGCCCCCCGACCCCGTGGTGGCAGATGCGAAGCGGCTAGAAAGACTGGATGTTCTTCGCTTAACCGGGAGAAACCGGGGCGCAATGCCCTGGACAAACCAATCTGAAACGCTCATCAACGCAAACGATGTTGCCGGCCTATATGTTACCCTTGCCGATGACAGCCGTGGTTGGCTGGTGTACCAACGCCAGAAATTTACCCTGACTCGCTTTGCTTACAAAACCGAAGCGGGCAACCCAGAAAAAGTGGCTTACGCATTCCTCTCGCACCTGCATCACCAATACCCCCGGCTCGACACTCAATTGGAAAATATCCAAGTCAACGACCCACACCTGCCTGCATTTTACGAAATGGGTTATGTAGAATCCTTCCGGCGCATTGAAATGTGGCTCGGCAACCCGCCGCCCACCCTCAGTACGCCCACCCTGCCAAAAGCGCAGATTAAGGTTCCGTAACAAAACCCTGATTTTCTGTCAATCCGAGTAAAATCACAGCATTGAACGGTCTCAACGAGGAAAAGAACATGCCAGGAAACGTAGCGCGTATTCCCGCTTTATACCGCATCCAACGGGCCATGGTCAGCAGCATCGAATTAGATGAAGTGCTAAATATCCTGGTTAGCGAAGTTGTCGAACAATTACACGTTGATGCCGCCGCAGTGCTTCTATATAACACAGATACTGAAACCCTCGATTTTGCCGCCAACAATGGTTTTCGGAACCCCAATGCCCTTAAGTTTACCCGCCTGCCGCTTGGCGCAGGCCTGGCCGGGCGCGCTGCCCAAGAACGAATCATCATCCACTCGCCCGACCTGAAAGAAAGTCCCATCCTTGCAAGAGTCCTCGATAACGAAGATTTTATCGCTTACTTTGGCGTACCGCTGATTGCCAACGGAATCCTGCGCGGCATACTAGAGATTTTACACCGCTCAGAACTTTCTCCCAGCCCCGAATGGCTCAGTTTACTCGATTTACTCGCCGACCAGGCTGCCATTGCCATTGATAATGCCCACCTGTTACAGCTCACCCGCCGCAATCTTAAAGAAGTCAATGCCCTGAATCGCATCAACCAGGATTTACTCGCATCCAATGACCCTTATCAATTGATGAAAACAGTCGTCGAACTGCTCAAAAGTGGCTTCGACTATTACCACGTTCAAATTTATGTGATAGACCCTCTCACCGATGATTTTGTCGTCCGCGCCGCCAGTGGGGAAATTGGCGAAAAAAATATTTCCAACGGACGTCATCTTGTTGCCGGGCAAGGCATCGTTGGCTTCACCGCCGAAACAGGCCAGCCTTTCTTTACCAACGATGTCGAAAACAACATCTCTTTTGTGCCATCCCCCTTCTTGCCAAATACAAAGTCGGAATTAGCGGTGCCAATCAAAATTGGGAATGATTTTTTAGGGTTGATTGACATTCAACAAGACGGCAGAGCCTTTCTAAGTAAACATGATTTGCAACTCGTCTCGGTCATTGCTGACCAGTTAGCCCTGGCCCTGCAAAAAGCCAACCTGCTTAGCGACTTGCAAAAGGCCTTAAACCATGAAAAGGCCACCCGCGCTCAACTGATTCAGGCCGAGAAACTGACCGTTGCCGGAAAACTACTGGCCTCTGTTTCGCACGAACTCAACAACCCCATCCAAGCCATTCAAAACGCGCTCTTCCTGCTCAAAGAAGAAGAAGGAATCTCGCCTCAGGGCCAGCAAGATTTAGCAATCGTGCTTTCAGAAGCCAACCGAATGGCAACCCTGTTGCAACGTTTGCGCACCACCTACCAACCCTTCGACCCCGATGATTTCAAACCGATTCAGATTAACGAAATCATTGCAGATGTCTGTGCCTTGCTTGGCACGCATTTAAGGCAGCAACAAATTACCATTGAAAAACAGACCGCCCCCAACCTGCCCCCCATATTAGCTATTGCAGACCAAATCCGTCAGGTTATCCTTAATCTTTTCCTCAACGCTGTCCATGCCATGCCACAGGGAGGAAAGCTAAACATCACCACCCAACACCTGGCAGAAAGCGAGCAAGTGCTTATCAGCATAGGCGATACCGGGCCAGGCATAGAAGATTCGATTTTCTCCAATATTTTTGACGCTTTCGTGACCAACAAAAGCGGCGGCACTGGCCTCGGGCTAACAATTTCCAACGAAATCGTCCAAAAACATGGGGGCACAATTACAGCCGCCAACAAACTGGGGCAAGGCGCAGTCTTTCATATCCTGCTGCCCACATTTGGTGAACAAAAAGCATGAACACCAACGGCAAAATTCTCATCATTGACGATGAAACATCCCTGCGTCATAGCCTGGCGCGGATTCTCCAACGCGTCGGGTTCGAAGTCACCACCGCCGCTTGTGGTCAGGAAGGTCTGGACTTGTTGGAGAAACACCCCTTCGACCTGGTGTACCTGGATATTCGGATGCCCGATATGAGTGGGATGGAGGTGCTGAAGCGCATTCATACTACCCTGCCCGATACCCCGGTCGTGCTTTTCACTGCCCAACCGGACCTGAACTCCGCTTTAGAAGCGCTCCGGCAGGGAGCCACCGATTACCTGCTCAAACCGCTTCAGCCAGGCGAAATGATTCAGCGCACCGAAGCCATCCTGGCCCAGCAAGAGCGGGAACGCCGCAAACGCCAACTCCGCGCGCAAATCGAATCGCTTGAAGCAGAACTCAAAAGCCTGGAAAGTGCCGAACCGGCCCAACCCCCAACCCCCAGCCCAGGAAAGGGAAGCGAAGCCCGCTTCCTGACTCAAGGCAAAATCACCGTAGATTTGCACGCCCGACGTTTGACCCTGGCCGGGCAAAACATTAACCTGCCCCCAACAACGTTCGATTATCTGCTGGTTCTACTGCGGCACGCCCCTAACGTGGTTGATTACCAAACCCTTGTGACAGAAGCCCAGGGCTACCAGGTTGAATTCCGCGAAGCACAGGAACTAGCCAAGTGGCATATCCACCAGATTCGACAGGCCACCGAGCCAGATGAGCGCACCCCCCGTTACTTGATTAATGTGCGTGGAACAGGATATCGCCTTGTGGCAGATTAACCGCCCCGAAAGGTTAGAACTTTCGGGGCGGTTTTATATCGCCTGCCAACTTTTGCAAACTATTCCCGCATATTGCAAACCGCGCAGCGCAGAGAATCGTGGAAAATAATTACATGGCTACTGATACCCTGGCTACCACCCCTGACGTAATCAAGGCGCGCATCCTGGTTGTGGATGACAACCCTGGCACTGCGGCCACCCTGGCGCGCGCCCTGGCGCGTTTAAGCCCGGACCTGGATATTATTTCGGCAACAGACGGCGAATCGGCCCTTAAGCAAACAAAAGACACCCCCATAGACCTTGTTATTACCGATATGATGATGCCGGGCATGAACGGGCTGGAACTTATCGAAAGCCTGCGCCGGCACGCATTCGGCAACCCGCTTCATTCTATACTTATAACCGCTTATGATGTGCCGGGGCTAAGGGAAAGCGCCCGTCGAATAAAAATAGATGATGTCTTCATAAAGCCCATTCCCCCAGAACAAATTTGCAAAATTGTGCGCCGCGCCCTGGAGCATGCCCAGCCAAGGACAGCCCTGCCCAGGCACGATGCCGGCGCAAGCCCGAAGTTCAAGTTATTGGCGGCAGACGACAACCCCAGCAATCTTTCCCTGCTTTTGCGCTATTTGCAACAAGAGGAATATCAAATTTATACAGCATCCAACGGGGCAGAAACGCTCGAAAAACTACGCGCAGAGCCGCCAGATTTGCTCTTGCTGGATGTCAACATGCCAGAAGTTGACGGCTTTCAGGTTCTGGAGCAAATGCGCGCTGACCCTGCGCTCGAACATATTCCCGTCATCATCATCACCGCAGCCCGGCTCGACCCGGTTGATATGCAATATGCCCTCAATACGGGCGCGGATGATTACATCACCAAACCCTTCGACCGCCGCGAACTGCTGGCGCGCATTCGCACCCGCTTACGGGTCAAAGAAGCCGAAGATGCCATCCGCCGCAGCAACCGGGAACTTAACCTGTTGCCTGAAATTGCGCGCGAGTTGAGCGTGCCGCGTCCCGTCGCAGAGTTGGGAAATATCATCTTGCGACGCACAGTAGAAACCCTGGGCGCGTTTTGTGGCCGAATCATCCTGTTTGAAGGCCAGGAGACCATCCAACACGCCTACCAGGTTGTTGCCAGTGATAAAAACAACCTCGCATCAGAACAATTAGACCTGCAAGCTCTGCGTAAATATTTTATTGAAAACCGCCAGGGCTTTATCATCGAAGATACCAGCAAAGACCCACGTTGGCCGATGAACGGCGCGCCCAGCGCAATGGTCATTGCGCCAATTTGGGGACGCGCCGACTTGCTCGGCTTTCTGGCCCTGGCGCATGAACAACCCCGTTACTTTAAGCCAGAACACGTCTTCTTGCTGCAAGCCTTGGGCGGGCAAGCCGCCATCGCTATAGAAAATGCGCGTCTGTTTACAAGCAAGCCAGAAATTCAACACCAGCCTTCAACGCCCGCCATTGCAGCCGCGCCGCAACCTCACCTGGCTTATGATGCGCTGACTTTGCTCATTGCGCACGCCAAAGAAAAACGCGCCCCGCAAAAAGGTGAAATTCAGTGGAGCCAGTCGCAGCGGTTTTCTGTTTCGGTTTCGTATGACCCAGCGCGTGGACGCTACAACCTTGAACTTCAGGATTTGAATTTTGTCCAGCCGACCCGCGCTGCGCATTCTGAAAGGTCAACCTCGCCTGTTCTGTAAAGGCAGAGTAGGCGATTTTCTTTTTTCTCGCATAAGCATAAAAAATGAATACGCCAAAGGAGTTTATTATGAAATCGAAAAACCTGCTCGTTGTCCTTGCTCTTGCTGTGTTGATATTCGCTAGCTGCGTGCCAGGCGCTTCCTCCCCTGCTCAAACAGAGGAAGTATCGGTGCGGCTCAAATGGTTGCACCAGGCGCAGTTTGCTGGCTTATATTTTGCAGACAAAGAAGGTCTGTATGCCAAAGAAAATCTCAAAGTCCTGATTGAGCCTGTTGATTTTGCCAACAATAGCGTCAACCAGGTATTGGCTGGCAATAACACCTTTGGCGTTGCCAGCGCGGACGAAGTGATGGTTGCGCGGTCGCAAGGGAAACCGTTAAAGGCTGTTGCTGTCATCTTTCGCATCAGCCCGCTTATCATTATGTCGGTAGATAACATCAAAATCAGCCAGCCACAAGATTTGATTGGCAAAAAGCTCTCCATTTCCGCAGGACAAGGCACCTGGACGCTAAAAGCCATGCTCAGCCGCGCTGGGATTGACGAAAGTCAGGTTAGCCTTCAAGAAGCAACAACGTTTGACACATTGGAGTGTCTTCAGAGCGCAGATGTTTGTGATGCTTATTATATTGATGGCTTGCTTCGCGCTGAAATCGAAGGCCGCAACCCCAGCGTCATCTGGCCAGGCGACTTTGGCGTTCCCTTTTATGCGGATGTACTTTTTACAACGGAAGAAACAATTGCCAAAAAGCCAGAGCTGGTTCAACGATTTGTGCGCGCCTCGGTTTTAGGCTGGCAGAGCGCAATACAGAACCCAGAAAAAGCCGTCGAATATACTCTGGCCTTTGCGCCTGACCTCGATAAGGCATTCCAGGTACGCGCGATGCAATCTATTGTTTCACTGGTAGATACGGGAGTGGCTCCAATTGGCAGCATGGACCCAAGCGCATGGCAAATTATGTATGATATTTTGTGGGAGCAGAAAGTCATTACAACACCGTTTGATGTTGCCTCTGTGTATGATTCAACTTTTGTAGATGCTATCCAAAAGTAAACAAGAACCATAGGTTGTGAACCAAACGCATAGGTACTCGTTTTGGAGGTTTGCATGAATACAGTCAGGTCTCGCTTCTCAAATCAGCCACCACTGCCCAGCAAAGGCGTCTCGCTGCGAAACCGCCTTTTGGTTATTTCGATTTTACTTGCGGTTTTGCCAACATTGGTGACAGGCATTGCAGCGGTTTGGGTAAGTTCGCAAGGGTTGACAGATGCTTCGTTTAATCAGCTGGAGGCAGTGGCCGCAGTAAAGGAAGATCAAATTAATTCGTGGCTGGACGCATTGCAAACCAATCTAATTTTGATTTCAGCCGATGCCACAAATCGCGATACGATTATTTCCCTTTTGCCAGGCAACGCAGAAGCCTCTATTACCAACCAGGTTCGCAACGAATTTGCTGCCAATAACCAGGTTACCAGGTATTTCACCGAGATTTTTATATTAGATTCAAGCGGAAAAATCATCCTTTCAACCGAAGCCAGCCAAGAAGGAAAGATTCAATCGACCCAACTTTACTTTCGTGAAGGATTGAAAGGCCCATATATTTCGCAGCCGACCTATGAAATTTCTCTGGGGGACTTTTCAATCTTTGTCTCGCAGCCAATCACCGATTTTAGTGGGCAGGCGCGAGGGGTATTGACAGGGCGAGCCAATCTTTCTACGCTTAGCCAAATTATGGCAGAGCGCGCGGGCTTGGGCGAAACAGGAGAAACTTACATCGTCAACGCAAACTATGCGGCTCTGACTGAATTGCGCCGCACTGAAGCCATATATGGGCAAACCTACGTTCGCTCAGACGGCCTGACAGCCGCCATCGTTAATAGAGCCAACGGGGAAGGCAGTTATTCAAACTATGTGAATAATGACGTGATTGGCGTGTATCTCTGGATTCCAGACCTGCAAGTTGTGTTAATGGCAGAGCAAGACGAGGCTGAAGCCTTGCAATCGGTCAATTCAGTGTTGCAAATTTCCCTGGCGGTAATGGCCATCATGGTTCTGGCAGCCATTGCGCTTGCTTTTGTGATTACCAATAGCATTGCCAGGCCTATTATGGCGCTCGCAAATGTGGCCGATAAAATTTCTCAGGGCGATTTTGAGCAAAGAGCAGTTGTGGCCAACCAAGACGAAATTGGCTTGCTGGCGGCGGCCTTCAACACGATGGCCGCGCGCGTGCGTGAATTTATCGGCACGCTTGAACAACGCGTGGCCGAGCGTACCCAGGCCCTGGCAATTTCTGGCGAAATCAGCCGCCGCCTTTCAACCATTTTAGAGCAAGACAAATTGGTGACTGAAGTGGTGAACCAACTTAAAGAAGGCTTCAGTTACTACCATGTCCATATTTATCTGCTTTCTGAAAACGGTGAAAGTTTGTGGATGGCAGGCGGCACTGGCGAAGCAGGGCGAATCTTGTTAGAGCGGGGACACAGACTGCCGATGGGACGCGGTTTGGTGGGGCGCGCTGCCGAAACCAAGACGGTTGTTGTTGTTCCTGACACACGCAAAGAACCCGACTGGCTGCCCAACCCACTCCTTCCTGATACCCGCGCTGAGATTGCTGTTCCCATTATCATGGGTGACCAGCTGCTGGGTGTGTTGGATATTCAAAACGATACCCCAAACAGTCTCGGTGACCAGGATGTGGATATCGCCAATTCGATTGCCAACCAGATTGCCATCGCGCTTCAGAACATTCGTCAGATTGAAACTACGCAAAAGATTGCGAACGACTTGGCAGCGGTTGCCGACGTGGGCATTGCCACAGCCACAATTACCGATATCAACCGCTTATTGCAAGATGTGGTTGACCTTTCTAAGAAATCCTTCAACCTTTACCATGCTCATATCTATTTGCTTAACAATGCGGGTGATACGCTGCTGCTTGCGGCAGGAGCCGGTGACGTGGGGCGCCAGATGGTGGCCGAAAGACACAGCATCCCATTCAGCAGTGAACAATCTCTGGTTGCGCGCGCAGCGCGTACCCAGGCAGGCGTTGTGGTAAACAACGTGCGCGCCGCCCCAGACTTTCTCCCCAACCCCTTACTGCCAGAAACGCGCGCCGAAATGGCAGTGCCGATGGTGGCCGGCGGTAACTTGCTCGGCGTGCTAGATGTGCAAAGCGATGTATTCGACCGCTTCACGCAGATTGACATTAACATCAAAACCACGCTGGCATCACAGGTTGCCGTTGCCATGCAAAATTCGCAATCTTTTGCCCAAGCCCGCCAACAGGCCGAGCGAGAATCGAGCATCAACTTAATAAGCCAAAAAATTCAGAATACCTCATCAATTGAAGAAGCCCTGCAAATCACAGCCCGCGAACTTGGGCATGCGCTGGGCAATAAGCCCACCCTGGTAACCCTGAAACCCATGCAAGCCGTTGCCCCAGAAATTGAAGCAGTTCACAGAAATACCGATGAAACAGGAGTAACTTTATGAACAGGCGACTCTACCGCATCTTACTAACGGTTTTGGTTGCATCCCTGCTGTTGGGGGCCTGTGGACCAGCCGACCCTGGGCAGGAAAACCCCCCGCTTGAAATTGGGTGGAGCCTGTACCCCGGTTACTATCCGCTGGTATTGGCTCAGGAACTTGGCCTGTTTGCAAAGCACGGCGTAGAGGTAACCCTGGTGCGCTATGATAGTTATTCTGAAGCAAAGCCGCAAATAGCCTCTGGGTTTGTTGATGGCGCCGCACTGGTGCTTGGTGACGTATTGCTTGAAGACATTGCCAACTATGTCAAAGTTGTGCTGGTGGTAGACCACTCCAACGGCGCGGATCAATTAATTGCCTCGCCCGAACTGATGCAAACCCAAGACCTGCGCGGCAGGCGCGTGGGCGTGCAAGCCGGCATATTTGGCGAATTACTGGTGCGCGCCATGCTCGAAGAATACAACCTGCGCCCATCGGATATTATCTTGGTGGAAGTGCCGCCTGAACAGGTTGCCGCTGCCATTCCTGGGCAAATTGATATGGGACACACATTTGAGCCATATGCCTCGCAAGCGATTGCCCGGGGAAATGGCAACTTCTTTGATAGCTCGCAAGCGCCCGGTATCATTGTTGATACAATCGTCTTCCGCAATGAAATTTTGCAAAATCGCCCCGACGATGTGCGCAAATTCATCAACGCCTGGTTTGAAGCCGTAGCCTACTGGCAGGCTAACCCAATAGAAGGCAACACCATCATCGCCAGAGCAACCGGCCAAAGCGTAGATGAAATCAGTTTTGAGGGCATTCTCTTTTTTGACCGGGATGCCAACCGCGCAACATTTCAGCCCGGCAACGATACCCGCTCATTGGTTTATACTGCCCAACTTGGATTGCAATTCCTGATAGAAACCGGCGTTGTCACCGTCCCTGTGGATATCAACAACGTGCTGGATGCCTCGTACCTCGAATAAAGAGGAAGGAATATTCCATGTTCGATACATCTAACACCAAACTCTTTGCGCTCTTCGGCTTTTGGCGAAACCTGAAACTGCGCACAAAACTCATCGCCGTACTACTGGCGGTTTCGCTCATCCCGCTGTTGGTTATCACCTACATTAACGATACCAACACGCGCGCAACCCTGCTCCAAGAAGCCAACGCCCGTCTGTTGAGCGCCGCATCACTGGTAGCGGTGAAAATTGATAACTTTATGCTGGATAACCTGAACACGCTGCGCGCAGAAGCCCAGGCGCCCGCAGTGGTGGATTACCTGACCCTGCCCGCCTCTGAGCGCGCGGGCAGCCCTGAAGCACAACGCCTGAACAGTTTCCTGCTAGCAATTGCCCGCCAAAACCCGGTTTATATGAACTCGGTTGCGGTTGTTGACCGTAACGGCATCACGCTATTAGACACGCAACCCTCCGCAATCGGCCTCGACCGCAGCAGCCGCTATTGGTTTCAAGAAACCATTTCCAGCGGCTTGCCTTACGCATCCACTGTAGAATACGATAGCATCACAGGCCGCGCCTCGCTCTACTTTTCTGCGCCTGTCCGCAATCGTGACGGCGAAGTTGTCGGCATGATCCGTAAGCGCTTCGACGCCGCCATCCTGCAATCCTTTACCAGTAGTGAAACCGGGCTGGCAGGCCAAGCCTCGTTTGCAGTCGTGCTGGATGAAAACTTCGTTCGCATTGCCCATGGTGCCAACCGTAAAATTATTTACAAATCGATTGTGCCTTTTACGACAGACAGGCTGGCCCAATTACAAAGCCAACGCTTTATGCCGCCAGGCACCCCTAACGAACTTTCTACCAACCTGCCAGATTTTCAGGCAGCGATAGAGAACTACAAAAGCGCCCCGTTTTTCGCGGCTGAATTAACCCTCGGCGGCGGTGGCGACCTGGAACAAGTCGCCATTATTGAAACAAAAACCCAACCCTGGGTGGTTGCATTTGCCCAACCGCAAAATATTTTCTTGGCCCCAATCGAAGCCCAGGCGCGCGCCAATTTGCTCATTGCTCTCGGCATTGGCGTGCTTGTGGTATTGTTTGGCGTTGTCGTCTCTCAAACCATTGCTGGCCCCATTGCCCGTCTGACAAAGGTCGCAGAAAAAATTGCTGCGGGTGATATCAACATCGCCGCCAACGTAGAAACCGGCGACGAAATTGGCACCCTGGCAGAAACTTTCAACCGCATGACCGCCCAGTTGCGCGACTTTATCGCCAATCTTGAGGTGCGTGTTGCCGCCCGCACCCGCGCGTTGGCAACCACGGCAGAAGTCAGCCGCCGCCTGACTACCATTCTTGACTCGCGCGAACTGTCGATCGAAGTGGTAACAGAAGCGCAAAAAGCCTTCGATTACTATCATGCCCACATTTATCTGATGGATAGCAACGGCGAAAACCTGGTCATGGCAGGCGGCACAGGCGATGCTGGCGCCGCCATGCTGGCCAGTGGGCACAAAATACCCAAAGGACGTGGCCTGGTGGGACGCGCCGCTAACACTAACGAACCGGTTCTTGTGCCAGATGTCTCTCAATCTATTGGCTGGTTGCCCAACCCGTTGTTGCCCGATACCAAAGCAGAAGTTGCCGTGCCAATTTCAATTGGCGACCAGGTGTTGGGGGTTCTCGATGTGCAGCATAACGTCGTCTATGGTCTGGGCGAAGACGATGTCACCCTGCTGCAATCGCTGGCTGGTCAAGTGGCCATCTCGCTGCAAAATGCGCGCGCATACGAGCGTTCTCGCGCCCAGGCTGAGATGGAATCGTTGGCCAACTTCATTGGTCAGAGAATTCAACGGGCAGCCAGCGTGGACGAAGTGCTGCAAACTGCTGCCCGCGAACTGGGCATGGCGATTGGAGCGACACGCGTCAGCGCGAATATCGGAACAAGCCGCCAGCATAACGACGGCAATGAAACCAGCCTGAATTAAGAAAACCGGCAGAGAATTCACTGTTGAAAGTAAAGTAACGAAGCGAGGTCACCATGAGTGAACAAATCAACTCAATCATCGATACGGTAGGAGAAAGACAAAAGCAAATCGGCCTGTGGGCTGCGGGCATCATTACAGCCATGAGCGCGGCTTTTATGGCTGTCTCAATCTATGTAGTCATTTGGCAAGGCTGGCTTGATTTTGAAGATGCCATCCTCATGCCAACCGCGGTCATGCTTACCATTGGTGGTCTCCTGAGCTATTTTTTTATCCGCCAGGGGCGTTATAAAACGGGAAGCGAGCTGCTGTTCATCGCTTTTATGATTATGCCTGTCATAGCTACGCTGGCGCTTTCTAACATTCTCCTGGTTAGCATTGCGTTTACTGTAATTTTTGTCCCGTTGGCGGTTAACTGGATTTTACTTAAGACTTCAAGGCGACTCGCCATGGTTACCATTGCGCTGGCGATTTTGGCTTTCATTGGCATCGAAGTTTGGAATCCTGGTTTTCGCGGCATTTCAGATGTGGCTGTTAATGTCATTCCAGTTGTTATTGCTATTGTTCTTGCCGCTGTGGCCTTGCTGGTATTCATAGGTCGCCCACTGTGGACTACAGGGAATATCCAGACCAAAATCGTTCTATGGGCAGGAACTG
>CAYLZI010000022.1:0-22766 GCA_964388215.1 uncultured Anaerolinea sp. | reverse complement strand
TAACCCTCTCCCAAAGGGAGAGGGGACAATGCTATTTTTATCAGAATTCTCCCCCCTCTCCCACCGGGGGAGTGCGGAGGGTGAGGGCTGAATAGTTACGGGCTTTTTATGCGGCTTTCTTAAAACCCTGGTGAAGAATCAGTCGTAAGGATTTTGCGAACCGCTTTTTCAACTTCGGCGCGTTTCACTGTTTCTTGCGTCGAAGCAGACAGATTCTTGACGGTCACATTGCCTGCGGCAGCCTCATCGGGGCCAATGACCACAACCACTTTGGTGCCCATCCGGTCGGCGAATTTGAATTGTTTGGGCAGTTTGGCCGGTTCGGGGTAACTGGTGACTTTGATTCCGGCGGCGCGCAGTTCGGCAGCGATGGAATAACTTTCCATCCAGAGCGATTCGTCGAAAATGGTGACCAGTACCGGGGCCGGGGTGGGCACAAAGGGCGGAATCAGTCCCTTTTCTTTGAGAATGATGCCAACGACGACATCTCCCATCGCAAAGCCGACGCCCGAGAGCGGGTCGCCGCCTACGTCGCGCAGCAGGTTATCGTAGCGGCCTCCGCCCAAAATGGCGCGCCGCACTGAGCCAGAAACGTCGAAGGCCTCGAAGACGGTCCCGGTGTAGTAGAGCAATCCGCGCATGATGTTCGGGTCAAATTTGACGTATTCTTTCACTCCCAGCGCTTCGAGCGCTTTGAATAGCCTCACCAACTCGTCCGATTTCTGCCAGAGTTCATAGTCGTTGAGAATTTGCTTCAGGCCAGCCAGTTGTTCCTGGCTGAGTCCCATCTCCAGCGCGTATTCGTCCCATTTGGCTGGTTCCATTTTTGAGCGGCGGTCAACCGCGTTTGAAACATCGAGCCGCTTTTCGAGCGGAACGCCGAGGGCGTCGAATTGGGAATCCATCAGGCGGCGATTATTAACGAAAATGGTGGCCTGCTGCGGCGTAAGTCCGGCCAGTTTCAGGAAGGCGGCGGCCACGGCGATGAGTTCGGCATCCGCCTCGGGAGAGTTAACTCCCAACATATCCACATTCCACTGGAAAAATTCGCGCGAGCGCCCACGCTGGGGGCGTTCATAGCGCCAAAAGGGACCAAACGACCACCAGCGGACGGGGAAGGTCAGTTCGCCCTGTTTTTGGGCAATCATGCGGGCCAGGGATGGCGTCAGTTCGGGGCGCAGGGTGATAAGGTCGCCGCCCCGGTCGGGGAAGACGAAAGATTGTTCTTTGACGAGCTCCTCGCCCGATTTGGCGGCGTAGAGTTCGATGGTTTCGAGGAAGGGGGCGTCCCATTCCTGATAGCCGAAGGTTTGGGCGGCCTGGCGCGCTTTTTCGTAGATGAAGTTGCGCTGCGCCATTTCTTCTGGGTAGAATTCGCGCGTGCCTTTGACAGATTGAATGATGGTTTTAGATGCCATGAGATGCTCCGGTTTCTATATCTAATCTATCCATTTTACATCCTTTAGGCGCATCCGGCCATGCAGGGCTGCAATATTCAGCATCTGAATTTTGATTTGTCGAAACTAGATTGAGACTGGTATAATCTCCTCTACTGTGTATCGTGCTGACCCAAGCAACCCTGACTCTATCGGCATGTAAATATTCACCAGTTAAGTTGTTAGAAGGAGTAGGTAATGTTTTCAAAAAAAATTACGTCTTGGTTTTCGGTGTTATTGCTCATTTTGGCGTTAGGCGGTCTGCCAAACCCAGTTGCGGCAGTAACAGAGAATCAAGATGTCCTATCACCAGAAGTTCCTTTCTTCTCGGACCTGACTTGGGAAAATAAGGGGGAGATTACAAAAGAAATCACCCTGACCGCCTATGGAGATGCCCTTTTGCTGCGCGGCAATGCCTACCAGGCAAAAGAAACCTTTGAAGGTACATTCCCAAAAGAAATTTACAACTACTATTCCAATACCGCGTTGGCGGTTGCAGGCTGGCGCTCGCATAATGCTTTTCAGGATGAGAAAGGCGCTCACTTGGTTTTTTACCATGATTCAGGCTTTTACCTGACGGTGGAGTTTTTGCGCTGCGAACAGGCAGATTACGCGACCTGCGTTCACTTGTGGATGAGCGCGCAAGATTCCAGCGCGGTTTTTGTTGCGGGAAAAGCGCAGAAACAAACCCAAACCACCCCGAACAGCGCATCCTTTAACAAGATATCACCCGCTTTAGGCACTGTCAATGTCAACCCCAATAGCCTGACCTTAACCTGGGGGACACATACTCCTACGCCAGTTAAATATAGTTACTGCATCAAAGAAGGGGCGCCCTGCGCAGACAATGACCCAGATTGGACAGGGACATTCTTAAACACAAGCGTTTCTCTCAACAATTTGCAGTCAAACAAACTTTATTACTGGCAAGTAAAAGCAATCACCTGCGACACCTGCTTCCCCAAAACAGCCGTTTATGCCGATGGAGGGACATGGTGGACGTTGAACACCACGCACCTGGTGGTCAACATTAGCGGAAATGCTGGCGTGGCCGGGGCAACCCTAATTTACACCGACGGAAACCTGAAAACTGTGATTGCAGACGGAAGTGGCAACTACTCCTTGCCTGTTTCTTACAACTGGAATGGCGCGGTTACGGCAGCCAAAGCAGGTTTCGCATTTACTCCCAGAAATCGAGACTACTTCAACCTGAAAACAGACCAGACGGGACAGAATTATACGGCGACAACCACATCCAAGGTCATTTCTGGTAAAACAGGAGCGGCACACACAACCCTGGTTTATGTTGACGGAGTGACCAAAACCAGCGTGTCGGATAATAATGGAGATTATGCAATTTCCGTTCCCAATGGCTGGTCTGGCACAATCACGCCGTCGAAAGCGGGCGTTTCGTTTACCCCTTATGAGCGCAGCTACTCAAATATCAACGCAGACCAGCCTAACCAGAATTTTGTTGCCCAGACAATCGTTTACAAAATTTCTGGAAATGCCGGGGCAAGCGGCGTGACCCTTGCTTATACGGATGGCATTGCGAAAACCGCAATCAGCCAGGGAAACGGAAGTTATGAGCTATGGGTATCGGCAAACTGGAGCGGCACAGTAACGCCATCTAAGACAGGCTTTACTTTCTCGCCTGCCAGCCGAACATACGCAAACGTAAATTCCAACATCATTTCGCAGAATTACGCAGCCAACCCCATTACTTTTACCATTTCTGGAAATGTTGGGACGAGCGGCGCAAAGCTTACTTACCTGGACAGCGTAGAAAAGAATGTCACATCCGATGCAAGCGGAAATTATTCACTGACCGTTTCTTACAATTGGTCGGGAGATATAACGCCCACAAAAACCGCGTTCTCGTTTGCGCCAGTTAAACGCACGTATAGCAACGTTCTGGCTAATTTTGCCGGGCAAAACTATACAGCAACCGACTTGAGCTGGGTGGGAAGCGCAACGATTACATCCACCCAGCCGCTTGTGTCCGTTGCGCGCCCAGAAGCAGGGGCGCAATACATGACCTATAACGGGTTCACGCAAGGCAGCGCGACCGTCTTCGTGCCGATGTTGTTCAAAAACGCATTTGGCGGCAGTTATAAATCGGCGCTCTACGTCCAAAACTTAGACGGTGTAAACAGCGCCAATATCACCATCAAGTTTTATGATGCCAATGGCAGCCTGACCTGTACATTCAACGACACAATTGCCCGCCTGGCATCCAAAGGTTACTGGCTGCCATCGCTCGACTGCCTGGGCGCCTCTTGGGTTGGCGGGGCCGTAATTACTACTTCTGGAGGCCAACACCTCGCCGCCATTGGCCGCCCGCATATTGGCAGCGAAATCATGGCTTACAACGGTTTTTCAGAAGGCGACCTCAGCGCTTACGTCCCCATGCTTTTCAAAGATGCGTTTGGCGGTTCTTATGACGCCGCCCTATACATCCAAAACGTTGACTCGTCCAGCACTGCCAGCGTTACGATGAAATTCTACGACACAAGCGGCAGTGTATCTCACACCCAAAACGATACAATCGCCCCCCTGGCCTCGAAGGGATACTGGCTGCCTTCTATTACTAATCTAGGGGAATCCTGGGTTGGCGCGGTTCAAGTCACATCCAACAGGAACATCGTGGCGGTTGCCCGTCCACACATCGGCGCGCAAATCACCACCTATAATGGTTTCCGCCAGGGGGCAACCACAGCCTACCTGCCAGCCATGGCAAAAAACCAAACAGAGAACAGCAAAGTTTTGAATTCGGCGTTTTACATTCAAAACATCGAAGCCACCGACGCCAACATCATCATAAAATTCCGCGCAATGGATGGAACGGAAACATGTTCAACGACAGATACCATCAAGCCTTTATCATCCAAAGGCTACTGGCTGCCGACCATCTCCTGCATCACCGCCACATCGTGGCAGGGCAGCATAGAGATTACCTCCACGAAAAATATCGTTGCTGTAGGCCGCCCCCATATTGAAGCTGAAATCACCACGTTCAATGCCGGTTCAACCGGTTTTACAACGATGTACCTGCCCATGCTGTTTAAACTGGCTTTTGGCGGCGTTTATAACTCCAGCATTTACTTAACCAACGCCAGCGCGTCAGCGGCTACTTTTAGCATAAACTTCTATAACCAAAACGGAATCCTGACATGCGCCAAACCCGGCTCTGTATCGGGTTCGGGAACATTCAGCCTTCAACTATCGAGCAGTGATTGTCCATAAATCCGATTTTTAACAACACATTCAGGAGAGATTACCAATGGAAATTAACTACCAGGAAACCAGCAAAGACCTGCTGACCCGCATTGACATCCACGAAAAATATGGCGCGCGCAATATTGACCAGTGGAATATCGAAGTGCTCACCCCCCAACCGGGCGATAACATTTTGGACGTGGGCTGCGGCGCAGGAAAACAGTGCTTTTTATATAGCGACCACACCCAAAGGCAGGCCAAAATCACCGGCGGCGACTTTTCTGAAGAACTGCTGGGCAAGGCCCGCGCCAAACTGGCCGAGCGCGGCGATAAAAACATCGACTTCCAATTCCTCGACTTCAACAAACCCTTCGCCTATGCCGAAAACACCTTCGATTTCGTCTCTAGCGCCTTTGCAATTTACTATGCCGCCGATTTGAAATTCACCTTCAGCGAAGCGCACCGCGTCACAAAACCGGGCGGACGTCTGTTCGTTACCGGCCCGCTGCCCGAAAACAAGAAGATGTTCTACGACATCATCATCGAGGCCACCAGCCAGGCCATCCCACCCATGCCCGGCTCCAGCCGATTCAAAGGCGAAATTTTCGACACCATAAGCAGCCTTTTCGCCAAAACCGAACTGCTCACCTTTGAAAATCCGCTCACCTTCCCTGAAGTAGCGCCCTTTATTGAGTATGTGCGCGCCTCCCTCAGCGAAGACCGAAAATTATGGACGAGCATGTTCAATGGCAAAGAAGAATATGAGCAGATGATTGGCAAAATCGAAGCGGTTGCCAACGCCTGGTTCCAGCGCGACGGCAAACTGGTGATGACAAAAGTAGTTGGCGGCATTTTAGCCACAAAGTAAGGTTTTTACGAAACACGCAATACGTTAATTCGTGTTGCGTGTTTCATTTTGGAGAATCGAATGAATTTTTACGGCAAACGCGTTCTCTTCATCGGCGCGCATCCCGACGACATCGAACTGGGCTGCGGGGCGCTCATTCACCAAATTGCGCCGCAAACCGACATCCTATGCATCACGCTCTCAGACAACCAAAAAAACCCGCTCCTCACCAGCCTGGTAGATGAGCATCATCGCAGCATGGCGGTTTTGGGAGTCAAACGCGAGAACGCGGTACTGGGGCCATTCACCACGCGCATCTTCCCCGATGCTCGCCAGGAAATCCTGGAATACTTCCTGAAACTGCGGCGCGACTTTGCCCCCGACCTGGTTTTTGCCCACTCACAAGCAGATGTCCACCAGGATCACAACACCATCACCACAGAGTCCTTGCGCGCCTTTCGCGGCATCACCGTGCTCGGTTTTGACGTGGTGCGCTCCTCCTACGGCTTCTTCCCGCACTTCCTGGTCGAGGTCAGCGAGGAAAGTGTCAACAAAAAAATCGAAGCCCTTTCGCAGTACGAAACCTACCGCGACAAATACTACTTCAACAGCGAACTGACCCGCTCCATCATGGTGCGGCACGGCGCGCTGGCCGAAGTCCCGTTTGCCGAGGGATTCGACATCCTGCGGATTGTCGGTACGTTTGGGAAGTAGGCCAAAAATGGACGCTGGAGAATTGACTCGCGAACTGGAATCAGGCGCGGGCATGGTCACAGCCCTGCTGGATGGCGTTTCCGCTCAAGAAGCGCGCTTCAAGCCGACGCCGGCAACCTGGTCAATGCTGGAAGTGCTGTGCCACCTGTACGACGAGGAGCGCGAAGATTTTCGCCAGCGTCTCGGCATTCTCCTACGCCGCCCCGCCGACCCCTGGCCGCCCATCCGCCCGGCAGAATGGGTCATCGAACGCGACTATAACAGCCGCGACTTCGAGGAAATGCGCCACAAATGGCTGGAGGAGCGTCAGGAATCGCTGGCCTGGCTGCGTGGGCTGGAGAATCCCGACTGGGAACAATCTGCCACCGCCCCCTGGGGCGCAACGATGAAAGCAGCAGACATGTTCGCCTCATGGGTCGCGCACGACGGGCTGCACATCCGCCAGTTGGTCGAACTGCGCCGGGCGCGGACGGAGACGCTCACCAGTCCATACTTTATCGGCTATGCCGGGGACTGGTAACGCCACAAACCCAAACCGGGGAACGATTCAAAATCCATTCCCCGGTTTTTTTGCTCTCGCGCCGAGGCGCTAAATTGCCAACGCCCGACTTAACTCAGATTCCATGCTCGCCAGATACAAAGTATCGGCATCGTAAATCGCAAGGTGCCCGGCAGCGATGTTAACCAGCATACGCTCATCTCCCTCCACAGCGCCATCGCGCAAACAGGCCGCCATGTAAGCCACCCGCGCCCTGACCGTCGAAGCAATCTCAGCACGCTCACTCAAACCATACGCTTCACAAAATAATCTCGCCCGCCGCAACTGGCCTGCGAGCGTGCCATAACAATCCGGGTTATCAGAGGCCATGAGCGGCACAAAACGATAAAGCGCATAAGCCAAATCCCAACTTCGCGGGCCGGGATGAGCATGGTCGAAGTCAATCACCCCAACCAATTTTCCCTGTTGGAATACGCAGTTATACGGCGCGAAATCTCCATGACAAATGACCTCCACCGGTTCGCGCACCGGCCCCTGCCAGCCTGAGAGCCAAAGCGGGGCAATGTCCACCGTTGCATCGTGGAGCCGGCGAAACAACATTGCAGCGGAAATCAAGATTTCATCGCTGCGGAGAGATTCAGGCAGTGGGTCATGTCCAACCTGGCCAGGGATAAAGGATAGAATTTCACGTCCCTGTTCATCAAACCCCAGCGGAATCGGTGCTTCCTGAATCCCCACCGCGCGCAAATGCGCCAACAGCGACTGCGACCGCTTCGTCCAAAAACCAGATTCGCGCCGGACAGTTTCACCCACCCGCGCCACAACCGACATGTTACCACCCGTCAGTTTTTCTTCTGGCTCCATTGTTTTTCCTAAACTTACTCTTTCGGTATTCCCACCAACAAGTTCCCATCCTGAATCCGCACCGGGTAGGCTGGGATATCGACAACCGCGGGCATCATCATCACCTTGCCAGTCCGAATGTCAAATTCCGCGCCGTGCCGGGGGCAGACGATGTTATGACCTTCCAGGTCGCCATCACCGAGCGGGCCGTCATCGTGAGTGCAGACATCGCCAATTGCAAAATATTGCCCGGCGATGTTAAACACCACAATCGGCTTATCACCGATTTCCACGAACAACCGCTCACCGTTCGGCAGGTCAGCCGGGCCAATTTCATAAAAATCTACTTGCGAATCGTCAAATTGGGTGTAATTAAACATCAGGTTTATTCCACCAGAGAATCGGGGGCTTCGCCCAGGCCATAAACGCCAGCCTTAAGCACTTTAAGCGAGAGCAGGGCGCACTTCAGGCGCACCGGGCCCAGGTCGAGGCCGAGCAGGTCAAGAACGTATTCTTTATCGAGATGCTTCACTTCTTCGAGCGGCTTGCCGATGATGGATTCGAGCAGCAAATCGGCGGAGGCTTGCGAAATAGCGCAGCCATGCCCTTGAAAGGCGGCCTCGGTAACTTTCTGCTCGCCATCCACGCGAAGGGTAATCTCAATATGGTCGCCGCATAGCGGATTGCTATCAGCAAAAGCGTAATCATGCGGGTCGAGGTAACCCCGATAGCCGGGGTTTTTGTAGTGTTCGATAATGACTTCGCGGTAAAGGTCGTCCATGTCAGTAATCAGTGTTCAGAGTAATCAGTGGGGTTAGCCGAAATACTGCTTGACTTTGTAAATTCCATTCACCAACCGGTCAACTTCATCTTTGGTGGAATAGAGATAGAAGGAAGCGCGGGAGGTGGCGGGGATGTGGAATTTCTCGTGCAGGGGCTGGGCGCAGTGATGACCGGCCCGAACGGCCACGCCGTCACCATCGAGGATTTGAGCGACATCGTGTGGATGCACCCCATCAAGCGTAAACGCGGCCACCCCGCCTTTATCCTGTGTCCCAGGCCCAAACAGTTTCACGCCGGGAATCTCCTCCAGCCGTTCGAGAGCATATTCCGTTATCTCGTGTTCATACGCGGCGATGTTGTCCATGCCAATCGAAGTCAGGTAATCGCAGGCCACGCCAAACCCAACCGCTTCAGCAATGGCGGGCGTGCCAGCCTCGAATTTATGCGGCAGGGCGTTCGGCTTGAACGAGCGCAGTTTCACTTCCCGAATCATATCCCCGCCGCCGAGGAAAGGCGGCATGGCCTCGAGCAGGCTGGCCTTTCCATACAACGCGCCAATCCCGGTCGGGCCGCACATCTTATGCGCCGAAAAGGCCAGGAAGTCAATATCCAACGCCTGCACATCTACAGTGAAATGGGGAACGGACTGCGCCCCATCGACCAGAGTCACCGCCCCGGCTTTATGCGCCAGCCGGATGATTTCCGCCGCCGGGTTGATAGTGCCGAGAACGTTGGACATCTGCGTAAACGATACCAGTTTGGGGCCTTGCTCGAGCAGTTTTTTGTATCCGTCGAGGTCGAGCAGGCCGCTTTCGGTGACGGGGATAAACTCCAGCCGGACGCCGCGCTCCATTTCGAGAATATGCCAGGGGACGAGATTGCTGTGATGCTCCATCTCGGTCAAAATGACCAAATCGCCCGCCTTAAGATTGGCGCGCGCCCAGGAATAAGCCACCAGGTTGATGGATTCGGTGGTGTTGCGGGTGTAAATGACCTGCTTCGCGGCGGGAGCGTTAATGAATTTCGCTATTTTCTCTCGCGCGCCTTCGTAGAGCGCAGTCGCTTCTTCGGCCAGGGTATGGACTCCACGATGGATGTTCGCGTTGGAGCGGCGGTAGTAATCATCCATCGCCTGGATGACTGTAAGCGGTTTCTGCGCGGTAGCCGTCGAATCGAGATAGGCCAGCGGCACGCCGGGGCGTACTTCCCGCTGGAGAATCGGAAAATCGGCGCGGATTTTGGCAATGTCAAAAGTCATGGGAATATTCCAATGAGCCGGTTTTTCGGTTAATAGTCGGGAATGTCGTCTTTGGGCAGGCTTTTCTTGACCACCAGCGCAGATTTTTTGCCACTTCCCGCCGGGCGAATCTGGTCTGAACTGGTCGGGTACCACAAGATGCGGTCAGGAACCATCCACCCATCGGTCAAAAATACGTTAGAGCGAAATTGCACGGCGACCATTTTGTTGTCAATTTGCACAACGATGCCCTTGAGCCAGCCGCGCACACGGTCGCTGCCCTTTTCGTGGTCACACAGCGCTTCGACGACATCGCCAACTTCAAAAGCATATTGCGTCGTTGGGGAGCGCATAAAAGAATATGGCGCCGAACCACCGCGCACGCCGCGCTTGGGTTTCAATTCACCGGTTTTAGGGAGGACGGTTGGGCGAACAGGTTGTTTCATAAGACTGCCTCAATCTATTTTATAGACTCAAAATTTCGAGGAAACGAAAAATCGTAACATTTTACATCAAATTGGCAGCGAAATGCAAATTTTCCGCGAAATCACCGTAACGCGGAATTCATTCCGCGAACAGAAGAAGTAATATTATAAAAACCGCCGCAGGAGACAGCAAACCGGGGAGCGGTCAGCAGTCGTAGCAAAAGCACCCCGGTTTATCTTACTCAGACATTTTGGCAGCAATATATTCCTGAAATCGCTCGCGCACGCCCTCGAAGGGGATGCGCTGGAAAATCGGGTCAAAAAAGCCTTCGACCACCAGCTTTTCGGCTTCGGCTTGCGGAATACCGCGCGATTTAAGGTAGAAAAGCGGCTCCGCTTCTAGTTTGCCGATGGTCGCGCCGTGCGTGCAGCGCACATCATCGGCGCAGATTTCGAGGCCGGGGATGCTGTCGGCGCGGGCGCGCTCATCCAGGACCAGGTTGCGGTTGGCCTGGTAGCCATCCGTTTTCTGTGCGCCAGGGGCAACGTAAATCATGCCCTGCCAAACCGAGCGGCTCTTGCCCTTCAGCGCGCCTTTGAATAACAGGTCGCTGGTGGTGTTGGGAGCAAGGTGATTCTGCTGGGTGTCGTGGTCGAGGTGCTGGCTGCCATCAGTAAAGTAAAAGCCCGACATGCGTCCCTGCGCGCCTTGCCCGGCCAGGTCCAGTTCGGAGAAGTTTTTGGTCAGGCGTGAGCCAATCGCTCCAAAAATCCAATCCAGTTGGGCGTCGCGTTCAACGCGGGCGCGCTCATGGCTGAAGTTCCAGACGTGCTTGCCCCACGATTGCAGTTCCACAAAACGCAGATTCGCGCCCTGTAACACCTGGATTTCGACCAACCCGGCGTGCATGGTATCCTGTCCTGGCTCATCGGGCGAGGCGGCCTCGTGGATATACGTCACGGAGGCGCCTTCATCTACCAGCACCAGCAGATGCGAAACATGGGCAAAACCGCCCGGCCCCCACAAAATGCTGTGCAGCGGCGCTTCAACCTGGAGTCCCTTCGGGACATAAAGCACGACTCCGTTTTGGGCCAGCGCGCCCGCCAGGGCGGCGAATTTTCCTTCTTCAGGGTTAACCGCGCGCCCAATCATGCGGGCGACCAGTTCGGGGTGTTCGCGCTCAGCGGTCAGCAGGTCGGTGAAAATGACACCCTTTTGGGCAAGTTCCGCGTCTAGCTCGACCGTTGAGCCGCCGGGGAGCAAGATGATTTGCCCGCCATGCTGTCCATCTGCCAGGGGACGCAGCAAATCCTCACGGACGGGCGGCAGGTCTTCGTACGCGCCTTCTTTCGGGAAGGCGAATTTCTCTGTCGGAATCTGGCGAATATCGGTGCGCCGCCAGGCTTCATCGGTGGTGACGGGCATGGTGGCGCGGGTATAGGCCTGCCATGCGCGCTGACGATATTCAGCCAATTCCCCATCACGCACATCGGCCTGGGTAAAGGCAAATTCTTTCGCGGCGGCATTTGGGCGGCGGGAGCGGGAGGAAACAACAACCTTCGGTTTTTCTTCCATGTCAGCCAATGCTCCCTTCCATTTGGAGTTGAATCAAGCGGTTCATTTCGACAGCGTATTCCATCGGCAATTCCTTGACGAGCGGCTCGATGAAGCCAGAGACGACCATGGTAGTGGCCTCTTCTTCGCTCAGGCCGCGACTCATCAAGTAAAAAAGTTGTTCTTCGCCGACCTTGGAGACCGAAGCCTCGTGACCAATCGTCACATCGTCTTCGTCAATTTCGATGTAGGGGTATGTATCGGAGCGGCTTTGCGGGTCGAGCAGCAGCGCATCGCAGACCACGCTGGATTTGACGCCCTTCGCGCCTTTGTAAACCTTGAGCAAGCCGCGATACGAAGCGCGTCCGCCGCTTTTGGAAATGGATTTGGATGTGATTTTGCTGGTCGTCCCCGGCGCGAAATGCACCATCTTAGAACCAGCGTCTTGAACCTGGCCTGGCCCGGCGAAGGCCATCGAGAGCATTTCGCCGCGCGCGCCGGGTTCCATCAGGTAGCAGGATGGGTATTTCATGGTCACTTTGCTGCCCAGGTTGGCATCCACCCACTCGTGCGTGGCATTCTCAAAGACCTTGGCGCGCTGGGTGACGAGGTTGTAGACGTTGGTGCTCCAGTTCTGGATGGTGCTGTAGCGTGAGCGCGCGCCTTTTTTAACGATAATCTCAATCACGCCGCTGTGGAAGGAGTCAGTGGTGTATTGGGGCGCGGTGCAGTTATGAGAAATCACGCCTTCTGCCAGGTAAGATTCGTCTTCTTCCACAGAAAAGTTATAAACTTCGGTTTCCTGCTCTTCGACGGCGATGCTTTTAATCGGCATGTACTGAAAGTTTTCGTCCAGTGCAAACGGCGAACCGCTCAAATCACCCGCCGGGGCAGCGACGCCAACCAACTCACCAAACTGCGGATTGAAAGGCGAGGCAATCACTACCGCATAAATATCTTTGCGCGGAGCAATGCGGCTTTGCCGGTTGACCGAGGCGGCAATTCCCAGGCGCAGCAGCGCATCACGGAAAGTGTAAGCCAGATTGGCTGAAACCGAATTGTAGCTGAACATGTTCTTGCGGGCATCGTAACTGCCATCGCCAAGCCATAGTCCGCGCACAAATTCAACCAGGAAAGGCTGGGGGGCGTTCAAAACCCATCCTGGGATGCGCTTTTCGTAAACATTCGCGCCAAATTCGCGGCTGAAGGCGCGGGCGGCCTCGGTTGAAGCCAAAACCAGGGTCTGGCCGTTCTGGCGCGGGGCATTTTTAATCGGCGATTTTCCAAAGAAGCGTTCCAACAACGTTTTGGCATCGTCCAGAAGCGATGTTTCAGCAGCGTTGAAAGACAGCGTCAGGTAATGCTCGTTATCAACATGTCCTTCAGCAAAGTAATAACCGAGCAGGCGGTAGAAATCGGGTTCCTGCGGGAATTCGACATAGCGCTCAATCGGGGCATGGCGGCCACGCCCAATTTCGATATCAATGCCTGCGGCTACAAGCTCGGCTTCGGGTTGGTAAACCGGCATTACCAGGTAATCGCCTTTTTTGACGCTGTCGGCGCGCGCCCAAACGAGTTGGTATTCCTTGTTGCGTTCGGAACGACGCTGGCGGCGCGCCACCAGCAGGGGATGCTCGGCGGTCACACGCAGTTCGCGCTGGCTATCGCCATAATAGCGGATTTTGTAGATGTTACCGTGATACGGTCGTTTCTGGGTGTGATAAACCTTGCGCCACCGCCCCAGGTGAGTCAGCACTTCGTCGCCAACTTGCACCTGCTCAATCGCCTTATCGCCCTGACGAGTGCGCACCTGCGCCCCATCAAGGAAACAGCCCTCCACATAATGCACCTGCGCGCCTTCATCCACAATAATCAGCGTGCGCTCGAACTGACCCACGTTGGCGGTGTTCAGGCGGAAATACGCCTGGAGCGGCAAATCAACTTTGACGCCCTTCGGCACATAAACGAACGAACCTCCCGACCAAACCGCGCTGTTCAGGGCTGCAAATTTGTTGTCTTCAATCGGAACGACCGTCCCGAAGTATTCGCGGAACAAATCGGGATATTGCCTCAGGCCGTCTTCTATTGAAAGGAAGATAACGCCCTGTTTTTCGAGATGCTCCTGGATGGAGTGGTAGACCATCTCGCTTTCATATTGCGCCCCCACACCAGCCAGGAATTTGCGCTCGGCTTCAGGGATACCCAGCCGGTCGAAGGTGCGTTTAATGTCGTCGGGAACATCATCCCACGATTTTTCGCTTTTTTCGGTCGGTTTGACGTAGTAATAGATGTTTTCGAGGTCGAGTTCCTTCAGCGCCGGGCCCCAGTTGGGCATTGGGCGCTTTTGGAAGTGTTCGAGCGCCTTCAGGCGAAACTCCAGCATCCACTCCGGCTCGCCCTTCATGCGCGAAATATTCTTCACCACTTCACGGTTCAAGCCTTTCTGCGACTTAAAGACATAATTATCATCACGGTCGTGAAAACCGTACTTATAATCGCCAATTTCTTCGAGAATTTTTGCGTCTTCGCTCATCGGAACTCCAGTAATCAATTACCAGTAATTAGGGTTGGGCTGCTGCTTCTTCATACTTCTCGCGCACCCAATCGTAGCCATGCTCTTCGAGGTGCAGGGCCAGGTCCGGGCCGCCGCTTTCTACAATGCGGCCACCCATCATGACATGGACAAAATGCGGCTTGATGTAGTTCAACAATCGCTGATAGTGTGTAATGACCAAAACGCCCATATCGTTGTTCATCAATGCGTTGACCCCTTCCGAAACGATTCGCAGGGCATCAATATCGAGGCCAGAATCGGTCTCGTCGAGGATGGCGATACTCGGCTGGAGGGTCGCCATTTGTAAAATCTCGGCGCGCTTCTTCTCGCCGCCGGAAAAACCATCGTTGAGGTACCGCCCGGCAAAAGCCGAATCCATCTTGAGCATTTCCATCTTGCTCTTCAGCATTTTTCGGAACTCAGGAATCGGGATGCCTTTGTCTTCAGGATTTTCGGCGCGGCGGCGGGAATTAATGGCCGAGCGCAGGAAGTTTGCCACCGTCACGCCTGGGATGGCAACCGGGTACTGGAAAGCCAGGAAAATTCCCAGCCGCGAGCGCTCATCCGGCTCCAGTTCGAGGATATTCTGACCCTTGAACCAGACCTCGCCCTCGGTCACTTCGTAGTTGGGATGCCCCATCAGGGCGTAAGAGAGCGTTGATTTGCCCGTGCCATTTGGCCCCATAATGGCGTGAATTTCGCCGGGGTTAATCGTCAGGCTGAGGCCTTTGACGATTTCTTTGCCTTCAATCCCAACGTGCAGGTTTTTAATTTCCAGTTGCGACATGGTTACTCCTGAAATAGATACTTTTTAAAGGCGATTGCGCCCAATATTGAAGTCTTGCGAAAAAAAGAAGCCGGAAAACATTTCCCGCTCTCTTCCTTCTTCGGCATTATAGCAAATCGGACTAAAAAAGTCAATATTTATGATATTTTTCTAGTTTATTCATACGCGGCGTTAATGTAGCGCGAATTGAGAGTTCGCGCTACATAAGGATTTTAAGAATTGTCGGAGCGATGCCGGTCAAGTCCTTCAACCCTGAGAACTTTTCCCGCGCCCGGGCCTGTCCTACCAGCAGCAGCGGAACCGGGCTGGTAGTGTGCCGGCGCGTAGAGACATCTTCCAGGTTGCCATGGTCCGACGTGAGCAAAATCAGGCCATTGTCATCGTTCCAGGCTGCGAGCAGGCCGCCCAAAACCGCGTCGAACTGTTCGAGCAAGCGCGCAGCCGCATCCATATCTTGCCCATGTCCGGCGTAATCGGTCAGCCAATATTCAAAGAAGGCAAAATCCAACTCCGCAGATAAATCTATCAGGCGTTGACCTGCCTCAGCCGGGGAAAGGACAGGGATTTCAGAATGTCCCAGCCGCTCGCGCCAGCCCAGGCCGGTAAAATCCGCGCTGATGGCTTTGCCCATCAGCAGGTCATCCGCGCTGCGCAAGGCCAGGCCAGCCTTCGTCACTGCCAGTGGGATGGAGGAATACAACCGCCTGCCAGAGTGGATTCCGTCAAAATAACCTGCCGGATAAGCATTGATGAGCGCAGCGCGCTTCCCGGCGCGAGTGAGCGCGCCAAAGATGCCGCCATTTTCGAGCGTGGATGCGGTGGATTTATCGGGCTTGGGACCGTAGTGGTAGCCAATTTCGGCGGGAATATTGCGCCCGGTGAGCAAAACAGCCTGCCCAGTGGCCGATTGAGGCAGGCCAGATACGCCGAGGCAGGCATCCAGCGCAAGCAGGGTAGCGCGGTCCGTTTGCGCGGGGGCAGAAGCGGCCAACAAACGGCGGCCGGCCAACAGCCCGGTCAGGTTTGGCAGGTTGGCGCGCGCAAATGGATTCTGGGACGGGTTGTCAAGCCCCAACCCGACTCCATCCAGAAAAAGAAAAAGAATTCGCATGGGTTAGTTTTTTTGGATGATGAAATAGGCCGAAGGGCGTCTTCCCCGGTCAACACCCTCTTGACAGGAAATCACGCGAAACAGGCCGCGAATCGAGTCAAGGTCTGAGGGGGAAATTCCGGGCGACGAGGATGCTGCCAGAAATCCATATAGAAACCAGTTGCCGCCGGGCGCAAGCAACCGGTTGACCTCGCAGGTGTAATTCTTTTTCCATTTTTGAGAGAGGCTGTGAAAACAACCAATATCCAGCACCAGTTCATACGGCCCGCCAAAACCACCAAGCCGAGTGACATCGCCCACAATAAAATTGGCAGTTACGCCAGCGCGCTGGGCTTTCTGGCGCGCCCGCTTAATTGCAGCCGGGGCGAAATCAACGCCTGTCACTTGCCAGCCATAAGATGCCAGGGTAATGGCATTCGTGCCAGTGCCGCAGCCCAGGTCTATGGCGCGGCCTGGCGGCCTGTCCTCGAGGAAAGAGAATAACTCAGGCGGGGTAACGCCGCTATCCCAGGGCGGACGGCGAAAGTACGCGAAAGAAAACGACAGGCGGCGAAAAATGTCCATAAAGAAGATTCCAAATGTGGGAGGAAGGGGGTGCAACGGATTGATTTTAGCACGGGTAAACGCAGGAAGCATACCGAAGCCTGAATTTTTTGCCCCAAACTCATGACTTAACGCGCCCGAAAGAAGGTACAATTGCGTTCATTTTACTTTGACAATTGGGCAGACTTCTCTTAAAATTCAGCCCGCTGCTATTTTTTTCTAACCCTTAATACGAGGAGTAAGTCTCCATGAAAGAGTACACCACTGAGTACCTCCGCAATATCGCCCTGGTTGCGCACGGCGGCGCCGGGAAGACGATGATGGCGGAGGCATTTCTTCATTTTACAGGGGCCACCACTCGCCTGGGAAAAACGGACGACGGCACAACCATCTCCGACTATGATGAAGAAGAAGTTCGCCGCAAGATTTCACTGTACACCAGCGTCATTCCTATCGAATATCGTGACCACAAAATTAACGTGCTGGATGCGCCTGGTTTTACCGATTTCATCGGCGAAATGATTTCAGCCTTGAGCGTGGCCGACGGCGCGGCCATCCTGGTCGACTCGGTGTCTGGCATGGAAGTGGGCACCGAACTGGCCTGGAATTATTGCGACCAGTTCAAACTGCCGCGCTTCGTGGTCATCAACAAAATGGACCGCGAAAATGCCAATTTCGAGAAAGCCTACCAATCGGTTGAGGGATACGCCCAGGCTGCCGGGGCGCGCCTGATTAAGGTTCACCTGCCGCTCGGCGAGAAACTCGATTTTCACGGCGTGATTGACCTGGTGACGATGAAAGCCTATGAAGGCGATGGAAAAATCGCCAAAGACATCCCGGCGGAATACAAATCTGCCGCCGAGGAAGCCCGCACAACCCTGATAGAAGCCGCCGCCGAAGGCGACGATGCCCTGATGGAAAAATACTTTGAGAATAGCGAACTCAGCCAGGAAGAAATTCTGCGCGGGCTGAAGGCCATCGTGCAGAGTGGCGCGTTTGTCCCGGTGTTCGTCTCTGCTGCCGGGCACGCAAAAGGCGTCGGCCCGTTGCTGAGCGCCATCGTTGACCTGATGCCCAACCCTGCCCAGCGGCCCGAGGTGGCTGTCGAGGGCAAGAGCGGTGAAGAAAAGTTATCTGCCAGCAACGCCGGCCCGGTGGCGCTGTACGTTTGGAAAACCACCGCCGACCCGTTCGTGGGCAAGATGACCTACTTCAAAGTCCTTTCTGGCAGCATTGCGAATGATGTCCACCTGTGGAATCAGACCAAAGGCGCCGATGAGCGCATGGCCGGTCTCCACATCCAACGAGGCAAGGAAGCCCTGCCCGTCAAAGTGGCTCATGCCGGGGATATTGCCTGCGTGACGAAATTGAGCGTGACAGTTACCGGCGATTCGCTCTGTGAAAAGAATCGCCCGATTACGATTCCCGTCCCGAATTACCCACACGCGCTCTATCGCGTTGCCATTCAACCCAAGACCCAGGCCGACGCCGCCAAAATTTCGCCCACCCTGACCCGCCTGTGCGAAGAAGATATGACACTCTCCTGGTACAACGAACAATCCACCGGGCAGACCATCTTGCAAGGCATGGGTGACCAGCATATTGACGTTGTCATCAACCGCGCCCAAACAAAATTCCAGGTTGGGCTGGTCACAGCGGAACCCAAAGTGCCGTACCGCGAAGGCATCACCCGCAAAGCCTCGGCGCAGTACCGCCATAAGAAGCAAACCGGCGGCTCTGGGCAATTTGGCGAAGTCCACCTGCGCATTGAACCTTACAGCGAGGGCGATTTCGAGTTTACCGATGAATTGGTCGGCATGAATCTGTCGAAATCATACCTGCCGCCCATCGAAAAAGGCATCCGCGCCGCAATGGAACATGGCGTGTTCGCCGGGTATCCGCTCAGCAATGTCAAAGTCATCGTATATGACGGCAAGGAACACCCGGTTGATAGCAAGCCGGTCGCCTTCGAAACCGCCGGGCGCGAAGCCTTCAAAATGGCCGTGCAAGATGCCGGACCGGTCTTGTTCGAGCCGATTGTGGCTGTGCGCGTTACCGTCCCCGATGCCAACATGGGCGATATTATGGGCGATATGAACACCCGGCGCGGGCGCGTGCAAGGCACCGAGGCCGAACGCGGCAACACCACCATTATCGCGCATGTGCCGCTGGCTGAAATGCTGCGCTACACCACCCAACTGCGTTCACTGACCGGCGGACGCGGCCACTTCACAATGGAGTTCGACCACTACGACATCGTGCCGCAGCACCTGGCTCAGCCGATTGTGGAAGCGCACAAGAAGGAAATGGAATCCAAGAAAGAAGAATAAGCCTTTCCTGGTCAACATACTACCTGCAACAATCACGATGCCCGCCTGTTGAGCAGCATCGTGATTGTTTATAATAGTTACATGTCAATCACTTCTCCCGCTCAATTGACCATCGTAGTCCCGGTTTACAACGAGGGCGATACGCTTCCAGGTTTTGCCCCGGCTTTACTCGAATTTTGCCAGGCGCGCAACTGGGAGGTCATCCTCGTCAACGATGGCTCACGCGACGCAACCCGCAGCATTCTGGAAAACACCGCCAGTCACCCAAACGTTGAAGTGATTCATCACCGCCTGAACCGAGGCTACGGCGGCGCGCTCAAAACCGGCATCCGGCATGTCAAAACCCCCTATCTGGTAACCATTGACGCAGACGGCCAGCACCTCTTGGAAAATATCGAAACCGTCTTTCATTTTGCGCTGGAGCAGGATGCCGATATGGTGGTAGGCAAGCGCGACGAAAGCCAGAACCCCAACCCATACCGGGCGATAGGCAAGCGGCTCATTCGCGCATTCACGCGGCTGTTGATGCCGCTGCCAATCACGGATTTAAATTCAGGCTTCAAGTTGTATCGGACCAAACTCGCCCAGCGTTACATCAAAATATGCCCCAATTCGATGGCCTTCAGCGATGTCATTACGCTGATTTTCTTGAATGAACGCAACCTGGTGCTCGAACACCCCATTCAAATTCAGACGCGCCAGGGCGGCAAAAGCACAATTACAACCTTCACCGCATTTGAAACCGTTGTCGAAATCCTTAACATCGTCTTACTATTCAACCCCTTGCGGGTTTTCCTCCCGCTGTCTATTTTCTGCATCCTAGTTGGTTTTGGATGGGGGCTGCCCATCATCTTCATGGGGCGCGGAGTGAGCGTTGGGGCCATGCTTTCCATTGTCAGCGGATTGATTTTCTTCGTTGGCGGGTTAATTGCCAGCCAGCTATCCGCCATCCGCATGGAGCGATTACAAGACAGCAAAGAGCAACATCCATGATGCGTAAGCGGCAAATCACCCTGGTATTCTTCACGCTGGCTTTTTCGGGGCTGACCTGGTTCACCGCCTGGCAAATCCATCTCGGTCCGGTGCGCCCACGAAGTTTATTGTTCGCCTTCATCCTGCTCGGCGCAACATCGCTGGCAGGGCTGTTCATTCTGACCCGCTCGGCAAGGCTGCGGCAAGAGATACTCGCCCTAATTAATGCGCGGCAAAAAAATATCCTGGTCGGAAGCCTGCTCTCTCTAACAGCCGCCTGGCTTTTATATGCCCTGACTGCCAATGCCCAAGCTGGATGGCCGCTGGCGCTGCAACCGGCCATCACCTGGCTTGCAAACCTGGGGATGCTCGCAATTTTCACATTGTTCAGCCTGTCGCAAGCCCAAGGCAACACATCGAAAATCCTTTCGCCAGGCCTGGTCATCTTCGGCGCGCTTGCGCTGTTGGCCGTCTTTATGGCCGCGAGCGGCCTGGGACTGGAACGAATTGGCTACTACTGGTACGCGCCCGGAACGCCACTCTTAATCAGCCAGGTATTGGTTGCCCTGCTGGCTGGCGGCGGGTTACACATCCTGTTTTCATCACGCTGGGGACAAAGAATCCCGCTCATCCGCAAAGATTGGCTTATTGCACTGGCACTGCTTGCGCTAACCGCCGCAGCCTGGCTGAATGAGCCAATGAAACAACCAGTCAACTTCTTACCGGTAGCATTGCCACCCAATTACCAGGTTTTCCCAGATTCAGACTCAGCCTATCTCGACATCAACGCCCAACGCCTGCTAACCGGTCAGCCGCTTTCGGTTGACCCGGCAGATAAACCAACATACTCTTTCTTCCTGTACCTTCTACACCTCCTGGCAGGACAGAGTTACCCGCTGCTCATTAACTTGCAAGTTATCGTCCTGGCGGTCATTCCCGTATTTTTTTATCTATTTTTCGCAGTTGGTTTTTCCAACCGCCCGGCAGGGTTGGCGGCGGGATTGCTCTTCATGATGCGCGAAATCAACTCCATTCAACTGAGCAATATCATCCTGGTCTCGCATCCTAAATTAATGCTCAGCGATGTCCCTTCAGCAGGGCTGATGATTTTATTGGCACTGCTCTTGCTGGGCTGGGCGCGAGCGCCGTCCCGGCGGCCCGAGTGGCCGCTTTGGATGGGTATCGTCTTTGCCGCCTTCCTGCTGCTGCGAACGCAGGTAATCCTCCTGGCGCCGCTGGTTATCCTGGGCTTCTTGCTCACTCTGCGCCGTGAACCTCGCCAGAAGATGTTCCTGGCAGTCGGATTATTCGCGCTCGGTTTCGCCGCTTTTAGCCTGCCCTGGACAATTTATGGGCTGGGAGCCCCTCCCAGCGCCAATGCCAGCGCATACACCCGCCAACTAGGCATCCAATTCCAATTCGACCCACTCAACCACAACATTCGCCCAAAAGCCGGGGAAAGCGAACCCCAATTTAACGCGCGCATACGCGAGCAAGTAATCAGTTTCATCCGCGAAAACCCTGCCTATACCTTCAAAGCCATCAGCGCTTACTTTTTTCGTAACCTGGGGCAGGGATTTTTGTTCCTACCGGCTTCCTTTCGGCTGGAGAGCGACCCAGCAAGTTATACATCCCGCCTGCCCTTTTGGGACGATTGGACAGGCGGAATCCCACCCGAATCTCGGGGGATTTTCACGCTGAATCTGCTTCTGGTGGCCGTTGGGCTGGCAGCAGCCTGGCGAAAACTTGGGCTGACCGGCCTGTTTCCATTTGCGCTCTATTTGGGCTACCTGGCCAGCCTGTCTATCCCCATGATTTCGGGCTGGAGATTTTTGCTGCCAGCCGATTGGATTCCCCTGGCCTACTATGTGCTTGGAACAACCACGCTGGCCGAAATCTTTGGGCAGCGACTCGGCTCTCGCCAGCCTCACCCGCTGCCAGGCAGCGGAGAATCGTCTCCCACGCGGCTTTCCTGGAAGAAAGTCGCGCTCATCGCCGGGCTAACCGCATCTGCCAGCGCAAGCCTGTTCCTGATTGACGCAAACACCCCGGCGCGCTACCCAGGCAAAACAGAGACGCAGATGCTCGCAGAATTTACCGCCCTGCAACAACAACTTTCCGAAATCCCAGGGGAACAAACAATCAACATATTCCTTAACCAGGAAAACGCCGTTCTGCTGGCAGGGCGGACGCTCTACCCGCGCTTTTTCGAAGCCGAAGAAGGCTTCTCTGGCAACGGCATCGTCAGTTACCGCCCCTACGATTTTCCTCGCCTGGGGTTTTACCTGCTTGGAGCATCCAACCAAAATATCCTGTTGCCACTCGCCCAAAGCCCAGAGAGTTTCCCGCACGCCGCCGATGCCTGGGTGCTGGGCTGCCAGCGCGAGACAGACTACTTTCACCGAACCTATGTTGAAGCCTTGCTGGTGGCGATTCCGCAAGAAAAGAAACTCTTCTGGCGTTACAATACCGTCAGCCTGGATTGCGGCGAATAAGTCTTTGTAAATAATACGTTAGCGTTTCAGTTTTTGCCTTGACAAATTGCCCCGAACCGAATAATATTCATCAGAATTATCTAATAAATACGAGAGACCTGATATGCATTATTGCTCCTGTATGGCGCGGGGTTCGTAACCGCCGCGCCTTCGTAGAAACAAAACACGTCACCTGACCGAAGGAACGGCGCGCGAATCCCGCATGTGAGACCCTGTCACATGGCGATTTTCCCGCCGTTCTTTTGTTTTGCCAGTGAATGCAAAACAGGTCAGGTGATTTTATTTTGGAGTCTATCGGCTTGCCGATAACAGGCAGTCTGTCGAACAGCAAGCGGTTCGACTCCAAATCTCAAGGAGATGCATGGAATCACTCAAAAAAATCGACCACAGCGCGATGACCGTCAACCAGGTCATCA
>CAYLZI010000021.1:0-23280 GCA_964388215.1 uncultured Anaerolinea sp. | reverse complement strand
CGCTCACGGCTGTATTGGCCGTTACCTTTCCGTTCAATATCGCTTTTGGGCTTCCCCTTTATCTGACAATCGCCCGGTGGTTGTTCGGCGGGTAAAGATGTTGGCGAAAGTGATAAAATCAAGCGCAAAGACAGCCTGCGGGCGTTCTTTTACAATTTTCGTCAAAGAAGGCACTACAATCGCAATGACCTACAACTTGAAACTCTTCTGGCGCATGGCAATGCGCTCTTTTTTTGGCTCGAAAGGGACTCATGCCCGCCTAACCCGCAAAAGGCTGTTTTTTATTTTGCTCTTTTACTCGGTATGGCCGGCCTGGACAGTGTTTACCTGGTTCTGCTTCCTGCTCGACGACCTGCTTTTCCCCGGCTACAAAAAACAAGTTATAGACAAACCGCTCTTCATCATCGGTAACTTTCGCTCTGGCTCAACCTTCTTGCACCGTCTGCTCTCACGCGAAGCCGAAACCTTCACCAGCCTGCGCACCTGGGACATCTTCATCACCCCCTCCATCACCCAACGAAAAATCTCCGGTTTTTTCGCCGCCCTCGACCGGCTCTTTAGCAGCCCGCTCAAGCGATTCCTGGTCAACATCGACCGCCGCTCGCTGGGAAAGGTCAGGATTCACCGCATCAGCCTGTTCGAGCCGGAAGAAGATGAAAACATCCTGCTGCACGCCTGGAGCACGTTCTTCTCTACCGTCATGTTTCCTTTCATGGATGAAATGCCGCCCTACCCGTTCTTCGACGACGCCCTACCCGCCGAGGAACGCCGCCGCATCATGGGCTTTTACCACTCCCTGATTCAACGCCACATCTACGCAGATGGCGGAAAACGCCACTTCGTCTCGAAAAACCCGGCCTTCAGCGCCAAAATCGAGACTCTGATGGAATTTTTCCCCGAAGCGCGCGTCTTGTACCTGGTGCGGAATCCGCTCGATATGCTGCCCTCCACTGTCTCGTGGCTCAGTTATGCCACCAGCGTCTTCTGCGCGCCGCAGGAAAAATACATTTTCATCGAAGAGACGCTTGCCTTTACCCAATACTGGTATCGCCACCCGCTACGCTACATCGATACCCACCCTTCCCCCAACTTCCAGATTCTTTCCTACGATGACCTGATTGAACGCCCCAGGGAGATGATTAGCGGCTTTTACCGGCAATTCGGCTACCCCGAATACCCCACCCTCGGGCGAATTGTGGCCCAGGCAGTGGCCGAGACCCGCACCTACCGCAGCGACCACGAATATTCTTATGAGTTGATGGGCTTCACCCGCGACCAAATCGTCGCTGCATACCGCGACATTTTCGACCGCTTCGGCTTCGACACTGGCATCTCGCTGACGAGACCAGCCTTGGTACTGGAACCGCCCATCCCCGTGCCGGGTGATTAGAAGCGTCTCGGCAACTTGCCAATCAATTACCCCAACAGCCGCTGATTTATCTCTTGTGCTTCTGTTTGGTAGCGCAGCAGGTCATCGCGCAGGCGGGCGGTATCATCGCCATAGCGCAGGCGGCGCGCCAGAAAGGCGAACTCTTCACTTTCATACGGTGGGACAGTGATGTCTTTGGAATGTCCGCGCACCACGCGCAGCGAATCTATCAGCCAGCGAAGGAAGGTGTGGGCTTTGCGCAGGCTGGTGTAATCGGCTTCAGAAAGAATCCCGGCTTGGTGAAGAGCAGTCATCGCTGCGCGGATGTTAGTGACGCGCAAGGCTGGGTTCAGCGCGCCATGGTTGATTTGCAGCCCTTGAATCAGATATTCGACATCTACCAGCCCGCCGGGGCTAAATTTGGCGTTGAATGTGCCGCCGGTAACGAGGTGGCGTATCTGCCGCTCACGCATGGCGCGCATGGCGGTAACATCGAAGGAACCGCCGTCATAGACATATTCATCCCGCAGGCGGCAGAGTTCCGCGCCGAGGGCCGGGTCGCCAGCAAACGCTTTGGGTGCGCCTGCCGAGACGGGACGCAGCTTAACAAGCGCCTGACGCTCATAGGCCCAGGCCGGGCCGCCGGGAGCATAATAGCGGCGGAATGATTCGAGCGAAACGGCCATGCTGCCAGCCTTTCCGTAGGGACGTAACTGTAAATCTATCTGGAAAATTCCTTCCTGGCGGGCCTGTATGGTGGAGACGACTGATTGCGCCAGTTTTTCGTAATAATCGCTGGTATCGATTACTTCTATGTTGGTTGACGAAACACCAGTCGTCTGACCTTTTCCCGCATAAACAAACATCAATTCAATATCAGAAGCGAATCCCAACTCGCGCCCGCCGCATTTTCCTAGCGCAAGCACTATAAAACCGCATGGGCTGCCGTTCTCTAGCAGAGGCGCGCCATAGCGGGCAATTAACTCGGTCTGGCAGTGTTTTAACACTGCGCAAATGACCGTTTCAGCCAGGTCGGTCAACTCGGCAGAGAATTCCCAGAATTCGGTAGTCAGCCCAAGGATGTGGCGCATGTCAATGCGAAAGAGTTCGCGGTCTTTGAAGGCATTGAGGGCTTGGCGCCAGGTGTGGTATTCACTTTCACCAAGGGAGCAGGTTTCGACGGCCAGGGCAAGTTCGGCTTCCAAGTCGGAGCGTGGTTTGGCAGAGGCCAGGGCTTCGACATCGCGCACGACTGGGAACAGGTTGGCGTATTGCATTCGCAGGAGGTCATCCCATAAGAAGTCGCTTACGCCGAGGACGCGCGCCAGGGCTTTGAGAACGTCGGAGCGTTCGAGCGAGGCGATTTCATCGGGCCAGTGGGGACGCTGGAATAACTGGCTGAGAAATTCGCGGAAGTGCAGCAGGGCTGCTTCGGGATTGGGCGAGTGGGGCAGGAGGTGGGTGAAGTGCTTGATTAAAACGATAGCGGCGCGCAGCTCGCGCTGTTTTTCTGGCGATTCAATTTTTCGGCCAGCGTCATCGGTCACATGCAGAATGTCTTGGGCGCGTGCGATGACTGTGCGGACGACCATGCGGGCGATGTTGGTGCGGGTAAAGGCCAGGGCATTGGTAAATTCGTACAAAAATCCAACTGTATCGGGGGCGTCAATGCGCAAGACGGTGTAACGCGCCGAGGCGGTGTTATCAATTTCAATGTCAATCGGCAAGAGCGGAGAGACTTTACCTGGAAGTGATTCAAAGGCTGCTCCCACCCGTTTGGCAAGCGCTCCACGCGCTTCGCGGCGTTGCCCGGCGCGAAGTTTGGCAAGCAAGTCGTAAAGTTCAAGTGTGTATTTGTCCCAAATTGCTGAGCCGTGTGGCTCAAAAAAGACCGATTTAACGGTAAATACGTCCACAATTTTTGGGCGGGAGGGATGGGGCTGAGAATCTGCTCGGAAACGGCGAGGCAGGCCTTGTCCCGCGTTTTTCAGCGGGGGGCGGTCTGGGCGAATTCCGGAGGCGGGGGCAGATGCCTGGGGCGCGGCAATCTCCGGTTCGTAGGTAAAAACATCTCCATCCAAAACATTAAAGCCATGCACGAAAAATAGCCCGCAGATGATGGACAGTTCGCCGGGGAAATCGTAACCGACGATGGTGACGCGCCAGGTGGATTCATCGAGCGCGATGGCTTCCACCACTGCCGGAATGTTTTCATTCAACTTTTGGGCTAGCGCGGCATGATGCTGGATTTCGGCGGGCGAAAATGTTTCGCCGTAGGAGGTGTCCATGCGCGAAATGTGATTGCGGACGAGGGGAGATGGTTCTTCGGTCATAGAGTCGCTCCCAATGTGGCGCAGGTAAACGGCGCGAATGGCGCGGCAATGCTCCTGGTAGCGTGCCAGGAACGTTTCGCCATTGGGGAAGCCCAGGCGGCGGGCAAGCAGGGTGATGGCGCGCGGTTCGGAGGGCAGGGTGTAGGTCTGCCGGTAGTCCATTATTTGGAGGTAGTGTTCGATGGTGCGCAGGAAGATGTAGCCATCTGTGAGGATGCGCGAATCGGCAGAGGAGAGCAGCCCGGCGGCGCGCAGGCGCGGCAGGGCTTTGAGCGTGGCGCGGGTGCGGATGCCTGGGTGCTGGCTGACGTAGGCCAGTTGCAGGTACTGGACGACAAATTCAACATCTCGAATGGAGCCAGCGCCTAGTTTGACTTCGCCCCAGGCGCGGCCTTTTTCGCGCAGGAATTCTTCGGTGCGCTGTTTCATGGCAAACACCCCGGCGCGGACTTCTTCGGGCGGCAGGCCGTAGATGTAGGGGTGCGCGGCCTCGCGCAACTGTTCGCCGAGCGATAGGTCTCCGGCAATGGGGCGGATTTTGAGCAGGGCTTGTTTTTCCCAGGGGCGGGCGTGGTTTTCAAGGTATTTCAAATACCCGGCCAGGGTGGGGACGAGCGGGCCATCTTTGCCCCAGGGGCGCAGGCGCATGTCTACCCGGTATAAAAACCCATGCGCGGTGGCGGCAGATAGGTTTGCGATTAGTTTTTGGGCAAGGGGCAGGGTATCTACCGAATTGTCTCGCGTCACGAATAATAGGTCTATGTCGGAGCTGTAGTTGAGTTCACGCCCGCCCAATTTGCCCATCGCCAGGACAGTGAAACCGTCGCTAGAGATTCCGGTCTGCTTCGATGCAAGGGTAAGACAGGCGCGAATGAGGGCGATGGCGAGGCGCGAAATCTGCGAGACGACTGCGGGGAGGTCATACAGGTCGAGAAAGTCACTTGCGCCAATGCGCAGGAGTTCATTTTTTTGGTAGCTGCGCAAGGCATCGGTGGGGGCAGATGACCGAGCGGCGGCATCGGCTTCGGCCTGAATTTGTTCGATGGTTTTGCGGCGCGTCAGTTCCTGACGGTCGAGCAGCAGCGAGAGAGAGCGTGGCGCGCGCAACAGGATTTCGGTCAGAAATTGGCTGGCTGAAAAAAGAGTAACCAGAATTTCGATGACGCGCGGGTTTTCGCTCAAAACGGGCATTAGCCCTGGCCCGTAGTTTTCGGCAAAGCGCTCAAAATTGACCAGAGACCGGTCGGGGTCGGCAGCGGAAGCAAGGGCGATGAGCAGGGTGGAGGAAATCGCCTCAAAACCGCTATTTTTTGATGCGATACGGCGCAGCGAATCCTCGGCAGCGCGTGGGTCGGCAAAGGGGATGGATGTCAGGTCGGTTTCAGGCATAAAGGGATTATACTATTTGCATCTATTCCCCCCAACGAGGTTTTCTCCTGATGAATCACGATACTATCCTTATTGATGGAAACAGCCTGACCTTCGAGCAGGTTTATGCAGTCGCGCATGGCGGGCCAAATGCCCCGCGAGTCGAAATCGGCGCGGAAGCAACCAAACTGGTGGCGCGCGCTGCAGACGCAGTGCAAACCTTGCTCAAGCGCGGCACGATTGCTTATGGCATTACCACCGGCTTTGGGGCGTTCAAAGACCGAATCATCCCGCCAGAGCAGGTGGAACAGTTACAGCGAAACATCCTTGTCAGCCATGCAGTCGGTGTCGGCCAACCGTTCGATATTCCCACCACGCGCGCCATCATGCTGATTCGCGCCAATACGCTGGCGCGCGGGCATTCTGGCATCCGGCTATTGACCCTGCAACTGCTGGTGGAGATGCTCAACCGGGGCATTCACCCGCTCATCCCTGAGAAGGGTTCACTCGGCGCGAGCGGTGACCTGGCCCCGCTGGCGCACATGGCCCTGCCGCTCATCGGCGAGGGGCTGGCGGAATACCAGGGCGAGGTCATTTCTGGCGCAGAAGTTTTTTTGCGCGCCGGGCTGCAGCCGGTGACTTTGGCCGCCAAAGAGGGCCTGGCGCTTACCAATGGGACATCCATCATGGCCGCGCTAGGCGTGCTGCAAACCCTGCGTGCCGAACGCTACAGCCAGACTGCTGATATTGCGGGCTGCCTGAGTCTGGAAGCCCTGAACGGCACCGACCTGGCTTACGATGAGCGCATCCACAATTTGCGTCCCTATCCGCGCCAGAAGGAATGCGCCGCATACCTGCGGAGTTTGCTGAAGGACAGCCAGTTCACCCGAGAGCATACATCACTCAATGTGCAGGATGCCTACACCCTGCGGTGCATTCCCCAGGTGCATGGCGCGGCGCGTGATGCGATTGCATACGCGCGCTGGATTTTTGAAATTGAACTGAACGCTGTAACAGATAACCCGCTGATTTTCATTGATGATTCTGGTGAAATCACCGTTCTTTCGGGCGGCAACTTCCACGGCGAGCCGCTGGCCATTGCGATGGATTACCTGGCTTTCGCAGTTGCTGAGTTGGGCAACATTTCAGAGCGGCGTATTATGCGGCTGACCGATGAATGCTCAAATACGCATGTTTTACCCGCCTTTCTGACGCGTGAAGGCGGGTTAAACTCTGGATTCATGATTTTGCAATACACCGCTGCCGCGCTTGCCACCGAAAACAAAGTCCTGGCGCACCCGGCCAGCGTGGATACCATCCCAACTTCTGCGAATGTGGAAGACCATGTTAGCATGGGCGCAACCTCGGCGCTCAAACTGCGCTCTGTTTTGGATAACGTCGAGCGGATTCTTGCCATCGAAATAATGTCCGCCGCCCAGGGGGTTGATTTTCGCAAGCAGGTAATTGGCAACGAGAAGACTCTCGGCCAGGGAACGCGCAATGTGTACGCGCTCATGCGCCAACATATCCCTTTCATCGAATCAGATACCCCAATGGCGGGTTACATCGAAAAGAGCCGTCAGTTGGTTGCAGATGGGTCCATTGTCTCGGCTTGTGGATGAGCAAAATCAAAACACCTGGGTAACTCCGCCCTCTTCCGATGCGGAGTGGGTTCCCTAAATCGCCGCTTGAAGCGCCAGTCTGACAAGACAAACACCCGGCCCCAACAGTCCGGGTGTTTGTCTTTATCTTTAATGGACGGGAATACGCGCTCCGCTGATTTTGGCGGCCTGCTCGCTGCATAGAAATTTCATCACCGCCACAATATCATCGGGCGAAGCGCCTTGACCCTTGCCTTCGGTATCAATCGAGCGTGCCTGGATGATATTAGCGGTCACTCCGCTGTCTCTGGTTTCTTGTCCCAGAGTCAGAATCAGCGATTCTTGAGCGGCCTTCCCGGCAGCATAAACGCTCATTTTTGCCAAAGGATTAACGGCCAGCGGCGATGAAACCACTATCACGCGCCCCCAGCCATGACTCACCATCCCAGGCGTAAACGCCTGAAGCAGGTGAAAAGTCGTCCAGGCGTGTTGGTCAAGCATGGTCGCCAGGTCACCGGCGGGTGTTTCGGGCAGGGTTTTGCCATCCGTCCAGCCGCCGACGAGGTGGAGCAAGATATCGGCGCGGCCAAATTTAGTCGTGATGAACCGCTCGGCAGCACCTACCTCGTCGGAGTTGCGCAAATCTGCGGCGCGGGTCAACAGTCGTGCCGGGGGCAGGTTCAAACTTGCGGCCAGCACATCCAAATTAGATGGGTTGTGGCTGAGTAGTGCCAGCGAAGCGCCCTGAGACGCAAATGCGCACGCCGCGACTGCGCCAGTTGCCCCAGTGGCACCGGTGATTACGACAACGGGATTATTCATGTAGTGCCTCGATTTGCGACGGGGTCATGCCTTTCACTACCGGGCGGTCATCTTGCTCTTGCAGATGCACTTTGCCCTTGAAATCTTTCAACTCCAACATGTGGCCCGATTTTTCGGCCTTGGTGCGCAGGTAGAATTCATTGTACGGGTTCGAGGGCAGCACATGGGGTAAACGACCATTAATGCGCACGTTGTAACGCTTCAAATCATCTATCTTGCGCGGGTTATTCGTCATCAGTTGAATGGATTGCACCTTAAGCGACATGAGCATGTGAGCCGCCACTTCGTAATCACGCTCATCGTCGCGGAAACCAAGCGCCAGGTTGGCCTCCACTGTGTCCAGCCCCGCATCTTGCAGCGAATAAGCGCGGATTTTGTTCGCCAAACCAATCCCCCGCCCTTCTTGGCGCAGGTACAACACAATCCCCTTTTCCAATTTGCCAATCGCAGTCAGCGCAGCCTCCAGTTGGTCGCGGCAGTCGCAGCGCAGCGAGCCGAGCGCATCGCCAGTCAGGCATTCCGAATGCAGGCGCACGGGAATATCCTCGCCATCGGTCACATCGCCGCGCACAATCGCAATATGTTCTTTGCCATCTTTATCATTCTCAAAGGCCACAATCTGGAAATTGCCAAAGCGCGTTGGCAGCTCGGCAATTGAAACAATTTTGACGCAAATTCCCGCCGGGCCGCAGCCATCGCAACAATGATTTTCGTTTTCGCGCAATAAAGCCTGCGCAGGAAGTTGAATGAGAGCCATGTTGTTCTCCTGTTTTTGTAAGACAGGCCTCAGACCAATCCTACAGTTGATAGTACATGAGGACGCCTCCGCCTTCATCGAGAACCCGAACATCCACCAGCCTGAGCATTTTTGCAGCAGATTCGGGCCACCCGTCACCGTCCACCAGGGTTGGAGCAGTTGCCCCGCCAAAGATTTTGGGGGCGATGTACACCCGCAACTCGTCAACCAGTCCCAGACGGATAAACTCAGCAATGAGCGTCCCCCCGCCTTCCAGCATCACGGTTCGTATGCCGAGCATGGCGAGGGTCTTAAGCGATTTCTCCAAGTCTACTCGGTTTTCTCCAAATTGATACACTTCCACGCCCAACTCTTGTAAAAGATTAACTTGCTTCTTGCTAGACTGGGTTGTCGTAAAGAGTATCCTGCGTGCCGGGCCTGCGGCGACGAAATCTCCTGTTGGGTCTATGGCATCTGTTTTTGTGATGATTCCGATTTTTGCAGGATTTGGGGGTAATTTATTGGCTACGCGCAGTTTTTCAAGTTCGGGTAATTTAACTGTTAACTTCGGGCTTTCTTTCAGGAGAGTATTCCCTCCAACCATCACAGCGTCGACCTCCGCGCGCAGTTCCAGCACCCGGCGTCTGTCCTCCCCCGATGAGATGGATGCCCCCTTGCGCTCGAATGTGTCTATTTTTCCATCCGCGCTCATGGCGGCGTTGATGATGATATATGGACGCACAGTTTCCTTTTTTTGGGTGATAAAAAATTGGATACTTGGTAACAAAATGACTACGCGCAATTTCTCTTATTGTAACTGCGCCCGCTTGCGGGTGTGCAGTTCAAGCAATTCGGTCTTCACTTTCTCCAGGTAGTCCCCGCGCAGGGGATACCAGTTCAGCAAAATCGCGCCTATGATGAGCGCAATACCCGGAATTAGCCCCATGAGCGCTTTGATTCCAAACAGGGCGCTTCCCGGCTGGTTCAGAAAAATTTGACCGTTGTTGGCCTCGCGGGTGACAAAGTTTGTCGTTTCGAGGACAACAGGAATCAGCGCCAGGGCAACCGACTGGGCCGGTTTGGTAATTAGGGCATTAACGCCAAAGAAAGCCCCCTCGCGGCGCACGCCGGAGCGGAGTTCATCTTCATCAGCCACCTGCCCAAACAGAACGTTGGTGAGCGTTTGCGGGCCGGAAAGGCCAAAACCGGCGGCTACCAGGCAAAGCAGGATGAGCGGATTGGGGACGAAGGCAATCAGGGTCAGGCCAATCCCGGCTATCAAAAGCAAAAACTGCTGCGCGCCGGCCACGCCGAAGCGTTTGCGCAAAATCGAAGTTACCGGCACCCCAATTATCAGCGGGATGAAAACGCACAAGAGAATCACCATCGTCGGCATTTGGAGAACGTAATCGGCCAGGTAAAACATCATCCCCAAAATTAGCGACTGCATCAAAATCGACATAAAGTTCTGCGAGACCAGAATGAGGAAGGATTTGCTGGTGAAGGTAAAGCGCAACGCAGCCCCGAGCGAGATAGGTTTATCGACTTTGGTAAATTCGGGGCGCTCCTTGACCCTGAACGTGGTGATGAGTATCAGTACCATGCTGACGGCTGCCACAACAATCATCGAAACTTGCAGCGGCAGGAAGGAGACCTCCGCGCCCGCTTTGGGGCGGAAAAAGTCGGGAATAAGGAAACCCAAAATCATGCCGAGCAGACCAAAGAGCGAGGATGAGATTTGCAGGCCGTTGCGTTCGGCGTCCGATTCACTGATTTCGGGCAGCAGCGCCGAATACGCCAACCCGATGATGGTATAGCAGCTATCGTAGAGCAGCATCGAAACCAGCATCCACCAGAACAGGGTTTCCTGACCGGCTTTGGGCGGCGCGAACCAGACCAGGACGAAGGTCAACGCCAGGAAAGGCGCGGTGAAACGCATGTAAGGAATGCGCCTGCCCCAGCGGGAACGGGTAGAATCGGTGATGTAGCCAAACAAGGGGTCGTTGACCGCATTCCAGACGGCATAGATAATCGAAGCGGTTGCAATCCATTTGGCAGTCAGGCCAAGGTAATCCTGGTAGAACATGGGCAGCAAGGCGCCATAAATACCGGAGATAAGCGAAGTCCCAAGGGCGGCAATGCCCCAGGTGACTTTGTAACCAAGGCTGAGTTTGATGGGAGCGATGGGGTTTGACATGGATGGTCTCCTTGCGTTGGAATAACCGAAACGAGGTGACTTCTTTATTTTGGCTCTACCATTTTTGACGTGATGCAGTGTAGGGTCGAACCGCCCAGGGCATAGCAAGATGTTTTTTGCAAAGTATCCAGGCGCAAATGAATGATTTTTCGCGCATAACGGTTCGCCCTACTACGGGATTTCACATCAAAAACGGTAGCGCCTTTATTTTATAGCAAATCGCGTCATTCGCATGAAAAATTATGAACGAATAAAATGATTGCGCCGCTGGAGGTCTCCGCGCGGCGCAATTTTCTGGCAGCGGAACAGAGTTTAGTGTTGTTTCGCCTTTTCCTTTTCCTTTTTTTTCTTGAGTTTGGCTTTGTCCTTGTTCTTGCCTTGTTCTTTGTTTGCCATAAGTCGCTCCTTTCGCAGGTCAAACCGGATGCGCTGAATTGCGCCCACTAAAATTATATACTAACCCATTCCGCTTGCTTGCGGGCGAGTTTCAGCAGGAATAACAGGCAAATCCACCCGTAAGATGCGGCGCGCCCTCGCCTAAATCGCATTCCCCTTCGATGATGCGCTGGACCAGATGCGGAATCGACAAATCCAAAAAGACGACGATGGTCAATAAAACCAGCGAGGCCGTCGCTGGTTTCCAGCAGGTTGTATGCCCATCGCCGCGTTTCGTCAAGACTCGAATCACTATTGAGATTTGCTGCCAGCATTGGGTATAATGCAACCCATGAGCATTACCCTCAACCTTTACCGCTTGCAACAAATTGACACCCGGCTCGACCAGGTGAACGCCCGACTGGATGCCATCCAATCTGCGCTGGAAAATGATACCGAGCTGAAAGCCGCGCGTCTGCGCCAGGAAAAGGCCGAAGCGGCGGTAAAAGATGCAGAACGCGCGCTCAAACAAGCCGAGAGCGAAGCCGTAAGCCAGCGCATCAAACTTGAACAGGCCGAATCGAGCCTCTATGGCGGCAGAATCCAAAACCCCAAAGAACTCTCCGATTTGCAGAAGGATGTCGCCTCGCTCAAGCGCCATCTCGCCACGCTAGAAGACCGCCAGTTAGAAGCCATGCTCGCGCTGGAAGAAGCCCGATTAGCAATTGACACGGCCAAAAAAGAATATACAACCACGCAAGGGCAGGTCATCAGCAAAAACGCATCCCTGAATGCTGAACAAAGCGGACTTCAAAAAGAAGCTGAAACCCTCTCTGCCCAACGCCTCGCTGTTTTACCCGTGATTGACGCAGAGCCTCTCTCCCGTTACGGCGCGCTTCGCCAGCAGCGGCGCGGATTGGCAGTTGCCACCATCAGCGAGGATGCTTGCGATGCCTGCGGGGCATCTCTGACACGCGGACATGCCCAATCGGTGCGTTTTTCCCAGCAAATTATTACCTGTCCCTCTTGCGGCAGGATTTTATTTGCCCAATAGCCAAAGAGACCCGCCATGTCCAAATTACTTTCCGGGTTCAATTTTCCATCCTTTTTATTTGGTGCCACCGTAGCAACGGTCATCTGGTGGGCGTTTTCGTTGTTGAAGCCAGTTTTCCAGCAATTTCTAGAATCGCTGCGCCAGCAACAACGTGAGCGCGCCTTGCAAGGCAGCTCTGACCTGGAAAACACCCATCGTAAAATCGTCTTCCGCCAAACCCAGGGCGCGCACCTGGCCGCCTCGCTCTTTGCGCTTGATGAAATTGCGGTAGAAACCCGCCTGCTCGCGCCGCCATCCTACGCCGAACCCGGCGCGCCTCGCCCACACCTCGACATCACCGAACAGGCCATCCCCTATCTACCCGACCATCCTGATTTTGCGGCTGTTTATCAAGGCGCAACCCTCAGCGTCCCCGAAGCCATCTCCGGCGGGGTCAACATCATCATCACCGGGCAGCCCGGAGCCGGTAAAAGCGCCGCCCTTGCGCATCTGGCCTCTCAAATCGTCAACCGCCGCCCCGAAGTAGCCGCGCTGCATGAATCCATCCCATTTCTTGTCCACGCTGCCGACCTGGGGTTGCCGCTCAAAGACCCTAAAAAGCCGGCTGACTTTCTGACCCCAATCTCATCGAAACTGTCCGAAATGACTGGGACAATGGCAGCGGCAAAAATTCCCGGCTTTGTAGAATACGCCTTCCAGAGCGGTCGCGCCCTGCTTTTACTTGACGGGGTGGATGAACTGACCCCATCTGGCTTGCAGGAAGTGAGCGCCTATCTGCGCGTTATCTTGCGGCAGTTCCCGCGAGCGCGCATCATCACCACAGGAATGCCTGAATATGTGAACGGACTGCTCACGCTGGGATTCGTCCCCATGTCTATCATGCCCTGGACAACCCAACAGAAGCGGGAATTTCTGCAAACCTGGACGATGCTCTGGCAAAAATATGTCGCCACGGAAACCTGGGCGCAGACCACGCTGACGCCGGTTGACCCCATTCTGCTCAATCGCTGGCTTCTAGAAGGCAACCAGGGACTAACCCCGCTTGAATTAACCCTCAAGGTATGGGCAGCCTATGCAGGTGATACACGCGGAGCGCGCGCCACTGACGCTATCGAAGCGCACCTGCGCCGCTTGCTGCCAGCCCAGGTGCCTATAGAGGCGCTCTACGTTATCGGCGCGCAGGCCAGCCTGAACGGGCTGACGCTGTTTGAAACCGGGCGCGCCAGAGAGTGGACGAAATCCTTCGAGCCAGCCGCGCCTCTTCCCACCGCAGAGCCTGGAGCAGCTCCAGGGGCAGAACGGCCTCTCGAAACCTCAGCCGCTCCCAGCGAGGACTCATTCAATGCAAAAAGCAGCCTCAAGAAACCAGCCGATTCGCTCCCGCGCCCGGCCAGCCTGGTCTCCCAAATGGTCGTTTCCGGCATCTTGGCTGCGCATGGCGGCAGCCTGGCGCGATTTGCGCATCCGGTCTACATCGGATTCCTGGCCGGGAAGGGTTTAAGCGCCGCCGATGGCGAAACAGTGCTAAAACAACCCGATTGGGTTGGGCGAACTACCACCCTGCGCTACCTGGCAGCCTATGGGAATGCAACCAACCTGGTAAACACCCTTCTTACATCCGAAGATAACATCCTGCTTCGCCCGCGCCTTGCCGCCGCCCGCCTGCTGCGCGATGCCCCCCCCAAAGCCCCCTGGCGCAACGCCATTATCGGAACGCTCATTCAGATGCTGCAAAGCGAAGACCATCCCGCCGGGTTGCGCGGACAGGTGGTTTCGGCCCTCGCCATGAGCGGCGACTCTAACGTCGGGGCGCTTTTTCGCCAATTGATGCTCTCGCCATCCAATGAACTGCGCCGCCTGGCCGCGCTCGGAGCCGGGCTGGTACATGACAGCAAATCGGTAGATGCGCTGACTGAAGTTCTCGTTACATCTGCCGGGGCCGCCCGTCAGGCCGCCTGCCTGGCGCTGGTTGAAATCGGAAGCCCTCAAGCATTCGACGCAATTGCCCATGCCCTGCTGAGCGGAGACGAGCAACTGCGCATTGCGGCTGCCGAGGCCCTGGCAAACAACAAGGAAGCAGGTTATGAAACCTTGCGTGATGGTGTTAAACATGAAGATATCCTTGTCCGCCGTGCCGTTGTCTATGGGCTGGCCCGAATAAAAGAGGACTGGGCGCAAGAGTTACTTGGGCAAATCCCAACTCAGGATGACCAGTGGGTCGTGCGCAACGCCGCCGTTGAAATGCTGGAGGCCGTCCAACGCGCCAATCCACGCATCCCACAACGCGAACTCCAACCTGAAAACATGCCCTGGCTGATAGAATTTGCCGGAAAATATGGCATGGGTGTCATCCCCGGCGAGCCAGCCACCGACTTGCTGCTCCTGGCGCTGAAAGATGAAAGCCCCGAATACCGGCAAGCAGCGCTTCATTACTTGCGTCACACCCCAGCAGAAGGCGTGCTGGCCGCGCTCTACCAGCACCTGTTCGGCACAGACGGAGAGATGCGAGATGGGGTATTCAGGGTCTTATCAGAAATGGCGATGGGCGGCGCGCGTTTGCCGCGCCCACAACAATTTGGGCTTGGTTAGTAGAGCAAATTTCCAAACTTCTCTACCTGATTTTCTCGGAGGAAAACTATGCTAATTACGAATGCAACACTCATCACTTGGGAGAAGCCAAACCAGGTTTTACCTGGCTGGGGAATTTACATCAAGGATGGAAAAATTGCCGACCTTGGGCCTGATTCTGAGTTAATCGCCCGCCACCCCAACGCCTCGCTATATGATGCGCGTGGGCAGATACTCATGCCCGGAAACATCTGCGCCCACACCCACTTTTACGGCATGTACTCGCGCGGCATGGCCATCCCAGGCGAACCAGCCGCGCGCTTCTCGCAAATTCTCAACAACCTGTGGTGGCCGCTCGACCAAGCGTTAGATGAAGAGGCCACGCGACTTTCGGCCCTGGTCTGCCTGGTAGATGCAATCAAACATGGCACAACCACGCTCATCGACCATCATGCATCTCCCAATTTCTTAACTGGCTCGCTTAACGCCATCGGCGAAGAAGTAGAAAAAGCCGGCTTGCGCGCCTCGCTGTGCTACGAAACCACCGACCGCTACGGTGAAGCCAAAACCCAAGAATCTATCGAAGAAAACGTCTCCTTCATCAAATCGGTTGCCGATGGCAGCCGCCCACTTTTGCGAGCCGCCTTCGGCCTTCATGCCCCGCACACCGTCTCGACAGCCACGCTGGAAGCCAGCCTGAAAGCCCTCTCTGGCCTCAATGCGGGCATCCACGTCCACGTCAGCGAATCAACTGATGACCGCGAAATCTTGCAAAAACGCGGCGACGGCCTGCCCGTCGAATGGCTGGCAAAACATGGCGCGCTCAACGAAAAAAGCATTATCGTCCATGCCGTACATGTCGAAGAAAGCGAAATCCAAACCCTGGCCCAAAGCCGCGCCTGGGTGACGCACCAACCGCGCTCGAACATGAACAACGCTGTTGGCGTAGCAAAGACCGAAGCCATGCTGGAGGCCGGAATCAAAGTCTGCCTGGGCAATGACGGCTTCTCGAATGCCATGTGGGACGAGTGGCGCGCCGCCTACCTGCTCCACAAAATCGCCCACGAAGACCCGCGCCGCATGGGAGGCTACACCATCACCGACATGGCGATTTACAACAACGCCGCCTTTGCCAGCCAGATGTTCGACCTGCCCCTGGGCATCCTCGCCACAGGTGCCGCCGCCGACCTCATGCTGGTAGATTACCACCCGCCCACCCCCATGACGGCTGACAACCTGCCCTGGCACATCCTGTTTGGGTTCCGCGATAACATGGTCACTGGCACCATCGTCAACGGCCAATGGCTAATGCGTGACCGCCAATTGCTGACCCTCAACGAAACCGAAATCGCTGCCCATGCCCGCGAACTGGCTCCAAAAGTGTGGGAGACCTACAACAAATTCGTTGCATAACCCATCCCCAACACCTCCAGGTTTCAAAACACCCCAACATCTGGAGATGTTGGACTCCAAATTAACTCCAGACTAACAAGGAACCCTTATGACCGACCAACTCCTCATGACCATCGCCGTTTTAGGCGGCACCGGAAAAGAAGGCAAAGGACTGGCCTACCGCTGGGCCAAAGCCGGTTACAAAGTAATCATTGGTTCACGCGCCGCCGAAAAAGCGCAGGCCGCCGCAGCCGAAGTAAGCGAAATGCTCGAGCATAAAGCATCTGTCGAAGGGCTAGATAACCTCTCCGCCGCGCAAAAAGCCGATATTGCGGTTCTCACCGTCCCCTATGCAGCGCACAAAGACACCCTCCTCGGGCTAAAAGATGCCCTGCAAGGCAAAATCCTGGTCGATGTAACCGTGCCACTCGTCCCCCCGAAAGTGACGAAAGTGCAAATGCCGCCCGCTGGTTCTGCCGCGCAAGAAGCCATAGAAATCCTGGGTGATGGCGTACAAGTCGTAGATGCCTTCCAGAACATCTCATTTGAGCACCTCATGCACGGCGAGGAAATCCCCTGTGACGTACTGGTAACAGGCACCAGCAAAGCCGCGCGCGAGGAAGTGCTGAAACTGGTCGAAGCAACCGGGCTAACAGGCTGGGATGCCGGCCCCATCGAAAACTCGGTCGTGGTAGAGGGACTGACTTCCATTTTGATTTACATGAATAAGCAGTATGGCTCAACTCAAGCGGGAATCAAGATGACAGGAGTCAGTAAGCAGTAATCAGTGTTCAGTTGGCTGCCACTGATAACTGGTCACTGATAACTGGTTACTGGTCACTGACAATGCCCCTCATCCTCACCCCACTCCCCAACATTCCACTCATTCAACCCGGCAATGACCTCGCCGGGCTGATTCTTTCCTCGCTGGAACAGGCCGAAATCACGCTACAAAACGGCGACATCCTCGTCCTGGCGCAAAAAATTGTCAGCAAAGCCGAAAACCGGCTGGTCAATCTCGCCACTGTGACGCCCTCCCCCGCCGCTGTGCAAGTTGCCCAAAAAACCGGCAAAGACCCCCGCCTGGCCGAATTGCTGCTACGCGAAAGCAACGAAGTCCTGCGGATGCGCATCGGCACAGCAATCGTCGAACACCGCCTGGGATTTGTCTGCGCCAATGCCGGAATTGACCACTCTAACGTGGCCGCGCCCCACGCTCAAAAAACCGAGCGAGAACCCGATGCCGAGTGGGTCTTGCTCCTCCCAGAAAACCCCGACCACTCGGCAGCCAGCCTGCGCGAGAAACTGGAAACCGCCTCCGGCACGCGTCTGGGCGTCCTCATCATCGATTCTCACGGGCGCGCCTGGCGGCAAGGAACAGTCGGAATCGCAATTGGCTTAAGCGGGCTTCCCGGCCTGATAGATGAACGCGGCTGGACAGACCTTTTTGGCTACACGCTCCAAATCACCGTCGTCGGCGTAGCCGATGAACTGGCCGCAGCCGCCAGCCTGATGATGGGGCAAGCCGCCGAAGGTACACCCGTCGTCCACGCGCGCGGATTCCCCTACCCACTGCGCGAAGGCTCGCTCAAAGAACTACTGCGCCCAAAAGAACAAGATATGTTCAGGTAGAGATTCGATACTCGATATTTGAGAGCCGAAATTGGATGATTTTTGGGAATTTCTCGACAGGCTGATTGCCTCCAGCCAAATTACCATCGACCGCCCAAAAGGCTCACGGCATCCGCGCCACCTCGAGATGGTCTATCCGCTCGATTACGGCTACCTGGCCGGGACAAACGCGGCAGATGGCGATGGGATTGACTTGTGGCGCGGCTCACAGCCTGGCAACAGACTGGAGGCCATCCTGGTCATCGTCGACCTGGCAAAACGCGATAGCGAAATCAAACTATTGCTCGGCTGCACCCCGGCAGAAATAAAAACCATCCTGGCCTTTCAGAACCAGGGAGAAATGCGAGCCGAATTGTTGAAAAGGCCGAAGGCAAACAGGTAAACAGATAAACAACTTGATGAAAGGCATCAAACATGAAAACAATTCCCGAAAAATATCACGACCTGCTTAAAGATGAAACCCGCGCCTTCCTATTCCTGGCAACCACCATGAAAGGCGGCTCGCCGCAAGTCACGCCCATCTGGTTCAACCATGACGACCAGCAACCTGCAAATTCGCGGACGAGTCGTCGAAATCACTGAAGAAGGCGGGCTGGGGCATATCAAGGCGCTGGCGCAAAAATACACCGACAAACCCTGGCGAGGCAACAGCCCAGACGAAGTGCGGGTAATTTATAAAATCATCCCCAACAAGATAGACGCCCCTTGAGAAACCAGGTAAACAAGCAACCCGGGAAACAGGCAGGCACCGAATGCCACACAAAGCGACCTCGACAGTTAACATTTTCCTGCGCTCGCGCCGCTCAATACGCAAGTTCAACGGACAGCGCATCCCAAATGAAATCCTGCGCGAGATTCTCGAAACGGCAACCTTCGCCCCCTCGGCGCATGGCCTCCGGCCCTGGCGATTCGCCCTCGTAGAAAGCGAAAGCGCTAAATCGGCGCTGGGGAAGGCGCTCACAGACCGTATGCAAAACGATATGCAGGCCGAAAACGCCCCCGAAGACAACATCCGCAACCGGGTAGAGCGTTCCCTGCGCCGCATCGCCGAAGCCCCACATATCATCCTGCTCTGCCGCGATACCAGCGCGGTGCGCATCCAATCTCCTGAAGAAGACCTGATGGGCATCCAATCTGTTGCAATGGCTGGCCTGCAACTCATGCTCGCCGCCCACGCGCGCGGCCTGGGGTCAAACTGGATTTGCTGGCCACTCTACGCACAAGAAGACACCACCCGCTCGCTCAACCTGCCCGCAACCTGGCAACCGCAAGGGATGATCTTCCTCGGCTACCCGGCCGAAGAACCAAGCGAAAAAACACTCAGGCCGCTCGGTGACACACTATTCACGGTTGACTGATGAAAAATATCAATTTACCAAAACCGTCCACCATCCATCGTCCACCGTCCATCGTCGCTCTTGCCGGCGGCGTGGGCGGGGCAAAATTGGCCGATGGGCTGGCGCAAATTTTGCCGCCCGAAAATCTCACCATCATCGTCAATACTGGCGATGATTTTGTTCACTGGGGTTTAAACATCTCCCCCGACCTCGACACGGTTTGTTACACCCTGGCCGGGCTGGCAAACCCAATCACCGGCTGGGGGCGGATGGAGGAAACCTGGAACGTATTCGAGCAAATGGAACGACTCGGCGCCGAGGCCTGGTTCCGTTTGGGAGATAAAGACATCGCCACCCACCTGGAACGGACTCGCCGTTTAAGAAACGGGGAGCTGCTCTCGAATATCACCCGCGACTTTTGCGCACGCTGGGGCATCCGCCACGCCATCCTGCCAATGAGTAATGACCCGGTTGCCACGATTGTAGATACAGTCGAATTTGGCGAGATACCCTTTCAGGAATACTTTGTCCACCAACACTGCGAGCCGACTGTGAAAGGGTTCCGCTTCGACGGAATCGAAAACGCAAAACCCGCTCCCGGCGTGGCGGAAGCCCTCCGCGCGGCAGATGCGGTCGTTTTTTGTCCCAGCAACCCCTGGGTGAGTATAGACCCAATTTTACGAATTTTGCCACCGTCCATCGTCCATCGTCCGTCGCCAGTCTTTTCTGTCAGCCCCATCATCGGCGGCAAAACAGTCAAAGGCCCGGCCGCAAAGATGTATAAAGAGCTGGGGATAGAACCCTCCGCTTTGGCGGTAGCCAGGCATTACGGAGAGTCGGTTCTGACGGGATTCATCCTCGACGAAATAGATGCCGAGCTGGTGGAGAGTGTTCGAGCGCTGGGTATCCATCCATATTCCACAAAAACCCTGATGAAATCGCCAAAAGAAAGGCGCAATCTGGCGCAAGATGTGTTAAACTTTATAGAGAGATTTGTATGACAATTTGGGCCATTGTCCCCGTTAAACCGTTGCGGCTGGGTAAATCGCGGCTTTCTGGCGTGCTTACCGATGATGAGCGAGCCGTCTTAAATCGCAAATTCCTGGAACAAACGCTGGGAATTTTACAAAAAATGCCCGAAGTGTCACAAGTTTTGGTGGTAAGCCGCGACCCAGCGGCGCTGGCAATTGCGCGTGAGTTTGGGGCGCGCACGGTGCTGGAGGATGGCAATCCAAACCTGAATGCCGCCCTCACCCGCGCCACCCTGCTGGCCCGAAATTACGCCACACGCGGCGTGCTGGTGTTGCCTGCCGACCTGCCGCTGTTGACCAAAGAAGATTTGCGTGATTTATTTGCGCGTGTGCGGCATGCGCCCTGCGTCGTCATCTCACCCGACCGCCACCAGGATGGCACGAATGCCCTGTTTATGACCCTGGGCGGTATGATTCCGTATAGTTTTGGGCCGGGTTCATTCTACCGGCATTGCGAAGCCGCTCAAAAGGCCGGGGCGCGGCTCGAAATTGCCCAAAACGCGCACATCGGCCTCGACCTCGACACCCCCGAGGATTTACGCATTCTCAAATCGCTTGAACAATCCATGATAAAGGAGATAGGATAATGGCTCGCGTTGCTCTTTACTTGCAAGATTCGCACGACCTGCGTGATGGGCTGGATTATGTCCGCTACGCGGAAGAGAAAGGGTTCGAAGCTGTGTGGCAGGCCGAAAGCCGCCTGGTGCGCGATGCGATTGTGCCGATGGCTGCCTACGCAGCCGTGACCGACAAACTAAAAGTCGGTTCAGGCGTCATCAACAACTGGACTCGCAACATTGGCCTTCTGGCTGCCACCTACCTGACGCTGGATGACCTGGCCCCGGGCCGCATCATCTGCGGCATTGGCGCGTGGTGGGACCCGCTGGCAAAGAATGTCGGCATCGAACGCAAAAAACCGCTCGGCGCAATGAAGGAAACCGTTCATGTGATGCGCCGCCTGCTGAATATGGAGCGCGTCACGTTTCATGGTGATTTCGTGCATGTCGACGGCATCGAACTGGATGTGGTGCATGGCCGCCGCGAACCGCGCAACGTGCCGATTATGATTGGCGCAACCGGCGATATGATGATGGAATTAACCGGCGAAGTGTCCGATGGCGCGGTGCTGAACTACTGCGTGGCCCCCGAATACAATGACAAGGCGCTCGAACTGCTCGATAAGGGCGCAAAAAAATCTGGGCGGCGCGTGGATGACCTCGACCGCCCGCAGTTGATTGTCTGCTCGGTGGATGACGACCACGACACAGCCATCGAAAATGCCAAGATGTTGCTCTGCCAATACATGGCCCAACAGCCGCACATTGCCAAGGCGAGCGGCGTATCAGATGACGTGGTGCGCGAAATCCAGTCCATTTTGGGCTGGCCGGCCACCAAAGAGCAAATTAACAAGGCCAAGCATCTCGTTCCCGATTTCCTGGTCGAAAAAATCACTGCTTCGGGTACCCCTGAAGAAGCCCGCGCCAAAGTGGAAGAATACAACAAACGTGGCTGCACCTGCCCCATCCTGTACTCGGCGGGCGGGAACGTGAAGAAATTGATTGATACATTTGCGCAGGTCTAAACCCGGCCTGGTGTAATCCATAGGTTGCGCAGGTTTCGCCAATTTTTGGGAGAACTGCGCAATTTTTGTCCTGAGAACCGCCCTTGAAAGCACCCTCTCATCCGTCACAGATAGCGCGCCGAGCAGCGGTGTACCTGCTCATTCTCATGCTCACGCTGGCGACGAGCGCCGTTCTCTATCCGTTCCGCGAATCAATCAGCCTGGCGGTTGTGGCAGTGGTCTACCTAGTGCCAGTAACAATCGGGGCAGCCTGGTGGGGATTGGCTCCGGGCGCAGTCAGCGCAGTTGCAGCCTTCCTGTCCTTCAATTACCTGTTTATCCAGCCATACTATACCTTCGAGGTACATAACCCTGGCGACTGGGTGGTGCTGGCGGCCTTTTTGGCGGTGGCTTTCGTCATCAGCGAGTTGATGGGGCGCACGCGCGTCAACCTTGGACTGGCGCGGGCGCGTGAAGCAGAAGCATTACGCCTGTTTGAATTGGGAACGACACTAGCCCGCTCTCGCAACGAACAATCGGTAGCCGAAGCCCTGGCAGAAAAAGCCATCGATACATTACTGGCTGACCGGGTGGAGGTTTCGATTGAATTGGGGGCCGGCCCCCTGTCGTTCACGCGGGGCATGAAATTTACTCGCAAACCAGACGTTGTCACCCCGCTACAAGCGGCGCGCGGATTAATCGGCGAAATTCGGTTGTGGCGGATTCGCCCCGCCCTGTACCCCGCCGAGGAGCGCATTTTGCAGACCTTTGCCAGCCAGGGCGTGCTGGCAATCGAACGTATCCGGCTCTCGAACGCCGACCACAAGGCGCGGGTGCTGGAGGAGAGCGACCAGTTAAAATCCTCGCTGTTATCATCGGTTTCGCATGAACTGCGCACGCCGCTCTCGGCCATCAAGGCCTCGGTCAGCAGCCTGCGCTCCGGCGAAATCGAATGGGATTCGGAAGCGCGTGCTGACCTGTTGGCAACGGTCGAGGAGGAAATCGACCACCTGAACGTGCTGGTCGGCAACCTGCTGGATATGTCGCGCATCGAGGCCGGGGCGCTCAAGCCGCAGAAAAAACCCAATATGCTGGCGGAAATTGTCGAGGCGGTGCTGGCGCGAATGCGTTCGCAGACCCAACAGCACCATATCGAAGTGGATGTGCGCGACGACCTGCCGCTGGTCAATGTCGATTTCGTCCAAATGGAACAGGTCTTCACCAACTTGCTCACCAACAGCCTGAAATACTCGCCGCCCGGCTCAATGATTCGGATTACCGCCCGCCAGGCAGACGAAACATCCCTGCTGGCGCGGCTGACCAACCAGAGCATCCCCATCCCTGAAAACGACCTGGAGCGGATTTTCGACAAGTTTTATCGCATCGACCCATCGGCGCGGGTGACGGGCAGCGGGCTGGGATTGTCCATCACCAAGGGCATCATCGAGGCGCATGGCGGCAAAATCTGGGCCGAGAACCTGCCCGATGGATTGGCGTTCAACTTTATAATTCCGCTATGACCAATCCCACTCACATCCTTGTCATCGATGACGAACCACAAATCCTGCGGGCGCTGCGAACCATTCTGACTGCCAAGCAGTTCCGCGTTAGCACAGCGGCGCGCGGCGAGGAAGGGCTGGCCATTGCCGCCGCCGAACAGCCAGACTTAATCATCCTGGACATGTCCCTGCCCGGCATGGATGGCATCCAGGTTTGCAAAGAATTGCGCGAGTGGACGGCGACGCCCATCATCATTCTCTCGGTGCGCGACAGCGAAAAGGACAAGGTAGCCGCCCTCGATGCAGGCGCGGATGATTACCTGACCAAGCCCTTCGGAATCGAGGAGTTACTGGCGCGGGTGCGGGTGGCCCTTCGGCACAAGAGTCAGGCGGCAGGGGGAGGGC
>CAYLZI010000020.1:0-23637 GCA_964388215.1 uncultured Anaerolinea sp. | reverse complement strand
CCCAAATTTACCACTCTTTAGCAGAGATTTTCTTTTTCCAACATTTGTGGGTAATCACCAGTGGGTTATAATTCGTACAGGGCCTCATCCCCTGCCCTTCCCCTGGCGGGGGAAGGGAGAAAAAGCCCATCTCCCAACGGGAGAGGGTTGGGGTGAGGGAAATTTAGCGACTTTAAGAAAGCCCTGATAATTCGCACAATTCATCCTGTGGAGCGGACGATGCTAAAAATCGAGGTAACCTATTGCGCAGTTTGACATTACACAGACCGGGCCGTGAGCCTGGCAGGCGAAGTATTGAAAAAATTTGAACCCGAAATCGAAACACTGACCTTAATTCCGTCCGATGGAGGCAAATTCGAGGTCGTCATAAACAATGAATCGGTTTACTCGAAACTCCAGACTCGGCGTCACGCTGAACCTGGTGAAATTGCCGGGCTGGTCCAAAAATTCTTACATTCGTGAGGCGAAATGGCAAAAAAAGGCCGTGTTTTTTCGGGTGCCCGTCCTACCGGGCGGCAGCATCTTGGAAATTACCTGGGAGCGATGAAAAATTATGTTGCTCTACAGAATGAATATGACTGCGTGTATTGCATCGTAGATGTGCACGCGCTGACGACAGTGGAAACGACCAGGGACCTGGTTAGCAACACTTATGACATGGCGCTCGATTGGCTGGCAGCCGGGATTCGCCCAGAAGAATCAATCGTTTTCGTTCAGAGCCACGTTCCACAGGTCATGGAACTGCATACCTACCTTTCGATGGTCACGCCGCTAGGCAAGTTGACCGACTTGCCTACTTTTAAGGAAAAAATCCGCGAAAATCCGGATAATGTTAATTATGGACTGGTCGGGTACCCCGTCTTGATGACCGCCGACATCGTGCTATATCGCTCTGACGTGGTACCGGTTGGCGTAGACCAGGCCCCGCACCTGGAATTTGCCCGTGAAACTGTGCGTTCGTTCAATTACCGGTATGGCGCTTCCGTTCTCAAAGAGCCGCAGATGAAAAACACCGAAATTCCGAAAGTGCTGGGAATCGACGGGCAGCAGAAGATGGGCAAAAGCCTGAACAACCACATCGAGTTGGCATCTACCCCAGATGAAACTCGCCAGCGCGTGATGCAGATGGTCACCGACCCTCAGCGCATGAAACGCACCGACCCAGGCAACCCCTACATTTGCAATGTGTTTTCGATGCACAAGGTCTTTTCCCCGGCAGAAGAAGTGGAAATGATTAACGTGGAATGCCGCCGAGCGGGCATCGGCTGCGTGGACTGTAAGAAGCGTTTTGCCGAAAACTTAAACAAACACCTGGAGCCTTTCCGCGAGAGACGCGCCGAGATTGGAAAAAATCCTGATACTGTTTGGGATGTGCTGCATAGCGGGGGCAAACGCGCCCGCGCTCTTGCAGATGAGACAATGGTGGGCGTGCGCGAAGCAATTCAACTGCCCAAGTAAGCAAATGGGAAAGGAAACCGAACCATATGCCAGCGTGGTGATGCGTAATCCGTAAAAACGGGTTACGCATCATTTTATTAGGTATCACGGAGACCATTATGCGCGCCCTGGTGCAAAGGGTTAACTACGGAAAAGTCAGCGTTGAAGGGAAAATCACCGCCGAAATAGGCCGCGGGTTGGTGATTTTGCTTGGAATTGGTCATGGCGATTCAGAAACGCAAGCCGCCTGGCTAGCAGATAAAATTGCCAACCTGCGAATTTTCGAGGATTCGGATGGAAAGATGAATCTTTCAGTTAAGGATGCGCGCGGGGATGCCATTGTTGTCAGCCAGTTCACATTGTATGCCGACGTTCAAAAGGGACGCCGCCCCTCGTTTACTAATGCCGCCCTGCCCGACCTGGCCCAACCGCTGGTAGAGCAGTTTGCTACCCTGTTACGGGCGCAAGGGATACAGGTGGAGGAAGGCGTGTTCGGGGCCGAAATGCTGGTTGAAATCCACAATGATGGCCCAGTTACTCTCTGGCTGGAAAGATGATGCGTTCCTGTCATGAAAACGGAAGCCAGCCGGTGATGGATGCGATTAAAATCTAATTATGCCAACCTCCGCCAGCCGACGATTGGAAACTGCCCACGAAGCACTCAAGCAGTATGAGATAAAACCCACGCTGATAACTTTCTTGCAACACAGCGAAAACGTGACCTTCCGCGTGGACTGCCTTGATGATGTTTTCTTGTTGCGCCTGCATAGCCCGCGCGCGGAGTCTTTTGGGAAGGATGGCGCAGACAGCCAGGTTGTAAATTCGGAACTGCTCTGGTTGGCCGAGTTGAGCAAACGGGGTTTGCCCGTTCCGAAGCCCGTGCTTAACAACGCAGGCGGCTATGTTTCACAGGTGGGCGGAATCAATGCCACGCTGCTGACCTGGCAGGAGGGCAGCCTGTTAACGCGTGAGACGGAAAGCGAAGAGACCGCCGGGCAAGTTGGAAATCTGGTCGGCAGGCTTCATGTTCACGCTGGGGAGTGGCAGTTTCCAGCCGGGTTTTCTCGCCCGCAACGAGATTCGGCTTACTTCCAAAATGCGCTCATCTCCCTGGAGCCAGCAATTCAGGATGGCAGAATCTCCTATCCCGACTATAAATCGCTGGAAATTTCGCTAGAAATATTACGAGAAGAGACCAGCCGCCTGGCGCGCGCCAATCAAACCTGGGGGCTGTTGCACGGCGACTTGCACCGGGGCAATTTCTTATTTCACGATGGACAGGTTCGCGTGATAGACTTTTCGATGTGCGCTTTTGGGGATTTTGCCTATGACCTGGCAACCTGCCTTTCCAATGTGCGGACGATATTCCACCCAATCTTTCTGAAGCAGTATACACAGTTTATCCCGCTTCCACCCGGATATGAGCGATTGTTGGAAGGATATTTTTTGGCGAGTTACATTGCCACGTTTGCACTATGGGTTTCAGATTTTAAGTCGCAGGAAACTTTTGTCCAACGCGTTTCTTATATTTCTCGTGAATATGCCGCGCGTTTCAACCGTGATGAGCGCTTCTGGTTCAGGTAGGCAATGAACGGTGTTCCATTCGTTTATTTAACGTCAGATCGGGATAAAGGAACTCTATGGGATAAATTTGGATTTGCCGACCAAATTCAAACCCACAGGAGTTCCCAATGGGCAGTTTACTCGAATTGTTTTGCGACGTAGACGATTTTTGCCAGAAATTCGAACCGGCCTGGAAAAAGCGATTAGCCAGCGGCGAATGTCAACGGCAAAGAGAGCGCGGCCTGACTTTGAGCGATATCATGACGATTGCGATCCGTTTTCATCAATCCCAGTATCGTAACTTCAAGGCATACTACAAGGAGGATGTGCTGAAACATTTGCGGGCAGAGTTCCCAAACCTGGTCAGTTATTCGCGCTTTGTCGAATTCATTCCATCAACGTTGAGCCCATTGAGTGTTTTCCTGCCTTTGGCCTGTTTCGGGAATTGCAGTGGAATTTCATTCATCGATTCCGTAGCCTTGGGTGTCTGTAACAATCGGCGAATTGCCCAACATCGCGTTTTTGAAGGCTTGGCGGAGCGCAGGAAAACCTCGACGGGCTGGTTTTTTGGCTTCAAATTACATTTGGTCGTCAAGGAGCGCGGAGAAATCCTGAATATGATGCTCACGCCCGGAAATGTCGATGACAGAAAACCAGTTCCCGAATGGGCGCGCAACCTGTTTGGTAAATTGGTGGGCGCATATTTCTCAACCACTTTTTGAAGAACCCTTGGGCAATTTTAACTTGCAGTTCATCGTTGGAATCAAATCGAACATGAAAAACAAACTGATACCGGTCTTCGACAAGATTTTGTTGAGGAAACGCTCCATTATCGAGACGATTATTGACCAATTCAAAAACATCTCGCAAATTGAGCACTCGCGCCATCCCAGCCCGATGAATTTTCTCGTCAACTTGGTGTGCGGCCTGATGGCCTGCTGCCGCCAACCAAAGAAACCTTCTCTCCGTTTCCATTCACCGGTCTATTTGCTGCTCTAACCCGAACTGACGTTACTTTACGCTGGGTTAAAATCTCCCCGCCATAAAACTGTGTCTACTTGTACTGCCAGCGCTCCCGCTGCCAGCATTGCACTGGCATTTTCTTTAGAAAATACCCCGCTCCCGCCAATAACGGGAAGACCGCTGCGAGCTGCTTCACTCACCAACAGCAAAGATTGGGCAAATAGCGCCGGGCCAAACAAACGCCCAGTGATGCCTCCCTGGGCCATGCCCCTCGGCGCAGCCAGGCTGACCGCCTCTGCCCCAGCGCTCAGAGCCCGCGGCCCCAGGCGCAGAACCTGCTCCCAGGGTAGGTTAACAATCAACGGCAGTTCGCCCGCCGAGAGTTCAACAGACAGAAGAACGATGTCATCAGCCAGCAGGGGTGCAAAACCCAACTCCACTGCCATCACATTTTCGACGCTTTCTAGCTGCCTTATCATGCGCTGGGTTTCTTCGGGCCGGTCAGCCATTAGGTGGACGATGACCGGCAGGCTGGAGCGCGCCCATTTGGCACTATATTGCTTTAGAACCTGAGAAAAACCTGGGTTGGGCAAGCCGCTATGCAGGAGTAGCCCGCCGGGGTGTTCGACCAAAGCCGGTTCAACGGCGGGTTTGCGCGGGCGCAGGCTTAACGGGTTAGTGATGAAGGAGCCAAATTCACTCCAATTTAACGGGAAGCGGGAATCAGGGGCGAATCCAAACATGCCGGCGGCATTCATTAACGGCTTTGGGAAGTTCAAGCCCCGCTTTGACATCTATCCCTCAAATTATGCGCCAGATTACGAAAGCGGCTGACCAGTAGGCGGGTTGGTCGTCGCGTGACGAGCGCTCAATTCGGCAATCATCAACATCTGCTTTTTGTTAAAAACTACCGTATCTACGCGCATCACCATTTGCGGATTGGGCGCAAATGTCAACACCGCTTCGGTCAGCGGGATGAAATCTTCAGGGCGCATGGTAAAGCCCTTGCGCGGATCTATTCGCTCAGACAGGTGAATAACGCCTTGAATCTGGAACTGCGGCATCAATACAACCACGTCGAATGCCGAGCGGTTTGCCTTTCGAAAGATGCTCTTATGCGTCAGGTCTCGCTGGATGGGGATGGCCATTGTGATAGCGTTTTTTTCAACGCGCGTTTTTGCCATGCGAACAGACGGAGTTTTGCCCAGTGTATGCAGGCTGGCAGCCTGGGCATCGAGCAAGACCAACCCCTGGTCATTTTTCAGGTTAAGAACGTCTGTCAGGCGTTCCCCATCGTTTTCAATCTGACCACGAATGACGTAATCAACAGTAAACAGTTGGACTTCGATTCGCATACTGACTCCAGGGATAAGCAAATTCGGCTAAATCATCTTACCATCGGCAAATCGGCGAGTCAATTACACTTTTCTGACGGTTTTCGCGCCGATGGTAAAATCTACCATTGATGAGCGACTTTACCACGTACCAATCCCCGTTTTCGTGGCGATACGGAAGCCCGGCCATGCGCCAAACCTGGTCTGAACACAGCAAACGTCTGCTGTGGCGCAAGATTTGGGTTGCGCTGGCCGAAGCACAGGCCGAATATGGCCTTATCCGCCCTGAACAGGCCTCCGACCTGCGCGCCCATGCCGAAGAAATCAACATCCCACGCGCGCTCGAAATCGAAGCCGAAATCCACCATGACTTAATGGCAGAAGTGCGCGTCTTTGCCGAACAGGCCCAAATTGGCGGAGGAATCATCCATTTTGGCGCAACCTCGATGGATGTGGAGGACAATGCCGATGCCTTACGGATGCGCGAAAGCATATCCCTAACCCTGGAGGGTTTGCGTGAACTGCTCCGCGCGCTGCATCCGCATCTCGTTAAACAAGCCGACACCCCGCTGATAGCGTTTACACACATCCAACCCGCCGAGCCATCCACACTCGGCTACCGCCTGGCGCAATATGCCCAAGATTTGCTCGAAGACTACCACACATTGCAAGCGATTCAGGAGAATCTTCGCGGCAAAGGCTTCAAGGGCGCGGTGGGAACCTCGGCCAGTTACGCAGAGCTGCTCGGCGCGGAGAATGTGGCGGCTTTCGAGCAAACGCTAAGCGAAAAACTGAACCTGCCCTTCTACCCGGTTGCCACCCAAACCTACCCCCGCAAACAAGATTACACCATTCTCTCGGCGCTGGCCGGGCTGGCGCAATCGCTCTACAAAATGGCCTTCGACCTGCGCCTGCTGCAATCCCCGCCGATTGGCGAACTGAGCGAGCCGTTTGGCAGCAAACAAGTCGGTTCTTCTGCCATGCCCTTCAAGCGCAACCCAATTCGCGCCGAAAAAATAGACTCACTGGGACGCTACCTGGCGCAACTGCCGCGCATCGCCTGGGACAACGCCGCCCACAGCCTGCTAGAACGCACCCTCGACGACTCAGCCAACCGCCGCGCCATCCTGCCCGAAGCCTTCCTCGCCGCCGATGAGATGCTCCACACCCTGCGCGGAATCCTGGCTGGGTTGCGAGTCAACGAAGCCGCCATTCAGCGCAATCTCGATACATATGGGCCCTTCGCCGCAACCGAGCGGGTCTTGATGGCCGCCGCGCGAGCCGGAGCCAGCCGCCAGGAAATGCACGAAACCATCCGAGCGCAATCTATGACCGCCTGGGAAGCGATTCGAAACGGCGAACCCAATCCACTGGTCGAAAATCTCTCGAAAGACCCAGAAATCCTGCAATACTTATCAAAAGAACAAGTCATTGAACGGATGGATTACACCCATCACGTCGGCAACGCGCCCGAAAAAGCGAGAGAGATGGCAAGGGCATTGGATGCGGCGATTTTGGAAGTCCCCTCCCTCGGTGGGGAGGGCGGAGGGTGAGAGCTGAATAGTTTGACAATGTCACATTTTCGCGTAAGTTTTCCCTCACCCTGGCCCTCTCCCTTTGGGGGAGGGGACAACGCCCAGATTCGATGGATTTTCTCCCTCTCCCGGTGGGAGAGGGCCGGGGTGAGGGCGTTTTATCAGAACAAATGTTTAATCTGACATTGTCAAAATAGTTACAAAAAATAGACCATTCCATGCACGGTGCCGGCCCTAAAGGACAAAAAAACGCCATGGCTGGCGTTTTTTTGTAAAAGTACCCCGCAAATGCCGTGAGCCGTAAAGTTCTGAACCTGCATAAGCAGGTCGGGCCCCTACCCGGAACTCCCGCCTTGGCCAAGGCCTATCGCGTTCATGCCTGGAGATGGAAGCCCTTTCAGAAAGTGTTGGCTCAGAACCGGTGAGACGGCAACACGCACACAGCAGGGTGCTTTCCTTATACCACAAAACATAATCCAAAGGGAAGGGATAAATTAGAGCCGGATGGTAGACCCTCCGGCTCTATCAGGTTACTTCTATTCTGGCTTTTTCAAATCCAGCCGTATCTGCAACTCGTTTAACTGTTTTTCACTGGCTGGCGAGGGGGCGTCGGCCATCAGGTCGCGCCCGGCCTGGTTCTTGGGGAAGGCGATGACTTCGCGGATATTCGGTTCGTCGGCAAAAATCATCACCAGGCGGTCTATTCCGGGAGCCATGCCGCCGTGCGGCGGCGCGCCATATTGGAAGGCATCAATCATGTGTCCAAATTTGGCCTGAATTTCTTCATCCTTCAGCCCAAGCAGCTGGAAAACCTTCTGCTGGATGTCGGAGCGGTGGATACGAATCGAGCCGGATGCGGTTTCGTAGCCGTTTAGCACCATATCGTAGGCATCCGAGAGAATCTGCCCAGGGTCGGTCTCAAACTTGGGCAGGTCTTCCATCTTCGGCATGGTGAAGGGGTGGTGGGCGGCATCCCACTTCTTATCTTCTTCGTTGTACTCGAACATTGGGAAGTCCACCACCCAGGCGAAGGCCAGCAGGTCTTTGTCGGCCAGTTTCAAGCGGTCGCGGAACAGGAGCCTAAGGGCGCTGAGCGTTTTATTGGCGACAGCCTTGCTATCGGCGATGAACAGCACCAGGTCGCCAGTTTTTGCGCCGGTCAGGACTTGGATGGCTTCGACTTCTTCGGGTTTGATGAATTTTTGGGCAGTGCCTTTCACTCCTTCGGCGGCGAGGGCCAGGGTGGCCAGGCCTTTTGCGCCCTGCTCTTTGCAGAAAGTCGTCAGGTCGTCCACTTCTTTGCGGGTGTATTCGGCGCAGCCAGGCGCAACCAGGCATTTGATAATGCCGCCGTTTTTAATGACATTCTGGAAGACCATGAACTCGGTTTGAGCAAAAACCTCGTTCAAGGTGTAGAGTTCCAGGCCAAAGCGCATGTCGGGTTTGTCGGTGCCATAGCGTTCGACCGCTTCATGGTGAGTCAGGCGCGGCCAGGGCGAGGCCAGCAGGCGCTTGCCAGGCAGGATTTCTTTCACCATATCGGTAAAAAGGCCCTCCACCACATCCAGCACATCATCCCGCTCTACAAAGGACATTTCCAGGTCGAGTTGGGTGAATTCGGGCTGGCGGTCGCCGCGCAGGTCTTCATCGCGCAGACAGCGCGCAATCTGGAAGTAGCGGTCGAAGCCAGAGACCATCAGCAATTGCTTAAGCTGCTGAGGCGACTGCGGCAAGGCGTAGAACATGCCCGGCTGGAGGCGCGAGGGGACGAGGTAATCGCGCGCGCCTTCGGGGGTGGTCTTGAAGAGCATGGGGGTTTCGATTTCGAGGAAGCCGCGCTCGCTCAGGTAATCGCGGATGAATTTGACAACGTGATGCCGCAAAATCATGTTGCGTTGCATCCGCTCGCGGCGCAAATCGATGTAGCGGTACTTCAAGCGCACGGCTTCTTCAGTGTCTTCATCCTTATTAATGATAAAGGGCAAGGCTTTCGCAGGGTTCAGCACTTCGACGCTGGCGGCCTCGATTTCGATTTCCCCGGTTGCCATGTTGGGATTTTCGGCCCCCGCCGGGCGGCGGCGAACGATGCCGGTGATGCCCAACACCCACTCGGAGCGGGCCTCTTGGGCAGCGTGAACTTCTGGCTTGGTCGGGTCGGCGACCACCTGCACGATGCCGTAGCGGTCGCGCAAGTCGAGGAAAGTCACGCCGCCGTGGTCGCGTTGACGATGAACCCAACCCGCCAGCGTGACGGTTTGCCCGGCCTGGGCGGGACGCAGTTCCCCGCAAGTGTGTGTACGATACATGCTGAGCCTCCTGATGATTTGAGAGATAATTCCGGCTCTCCCGTTTTTGGTGGGATGACGGGGTAGGGGCGACCCGTCAGGGCATAACTAGATGCGATTTCACAGAGAATTCTGGCGCAAAATGATGATTTTCGCGCTGGGCAGGTCGCCCCTGCAAGTCTTCCCGTTAAAAACGGTGGAACCATAATTCCTTAAGATGCCCTACAAGCCAACACAGAGCAAAAAATATCGCCCGCGGCTCTGTTTAGGTTCACAGAATGCGTCGGGCGACTGGCAGGATGATTAAGGTGGGTTACGCAGGCCGAGACAGCCTGTCGGAACTTTGCCAGTCGTCCGACAGATTATCATCATTATTATTCACAGAAACATGCAACCAGCGCAACATAGTGCGGCAATTATAGCATAATTCAAAAGTTCCCCGAAGGCTTAAGGTATAATAATTAAGCAAATCCGCTTCGACCGGAATGTTTTAGTTTTCCAACGCGCGGAAATTTCATCTGCAAGGCAATCTTATGACGAGCATTCCCTTCAAACTCCCGACTGAATACTGGGGTAATTTCACTGTCATCCAACGCGACATTGAATTTATCCAGAACTATCTATTCGAGACTGAAACACCGCTGACCACGCAGGAGTTAACCTCCGTCCTGGTCGAGGAGTGTATTCGCATCGAACGCGAGACGCAGCGCGAAGAACAACTCGCCAGCGGAGATTTCTATCTTCCCAAAGAAACTTACCAAACCGGCCAAAAACTCCTTTTTCCGTCACTGGCAATGAAAAAAGGAGAAGTTTCGGCAGTGCGCCCCGGGAATAACCCTGAGTTGGGTGCTTTTGATGTGATTGATGTCAGATTCGAGGATGGAAACACGCGCTCTTTTGCCGCCTCGCTGGCCGAACATAAGTTGAATCGCCCTATAGAGGAAACCTTCGACCCAGAAACCGATGTCCAGTCCATTTTGTCGCTCTACGGCGAGAGCATCGCCCATAAACTGGATGTCGCGCTCGAAGGAGACGACTCGCTTGTCCGCATCGCCGGGGCCTGGTTCCCGCAAGCCTTGCTGGTGGATATAAATACCGGGCATCTCAACCTGGCCGAGGCCATATTAGAGATGAACGGCGGCGAACCGATGAACACCTCCACGTTAATGGAACAGGTCGAAATCCCACGCACATCGAACCCCAAGCTGACCGAGTTTTCGGTGAACTACGCGCTTCAAGAAGATGGCCGTTTCGATGAAGTTGGGCCGGCCGGGGAAGTACTGTGGTTCCTACGCCGCCTCGAGCCGGGGGAAGTGCAGAACATTCCAGCGGTTTTGAAATACAACCCGGTTGATTATGACCGTTCCGTTCTCAACAACCAAATGTTGGCGTTTGAAGCCCAGCTGGATGATGAACTGAGCGAAACCGACCAGAAATCTCCCGCCAAAACCGATGAAGTGACGATTACCCTGACGTACCCACACTGGCGCGCTGGCACGCTGCCTGTTTCGCTGCGCGCGCGTTCGTTTTTCCCAACTGCGATCGAGTCGCCGCGCATCCGCTTTACGCTGGTAGACGCCAAAACTGGCGAAAAAATGCCCGCCTGGGTCGTGCGCGAGTATGGTTATGTGTACGGACTGCGCAAGTGGTATGAGAAGCAGAAATTAATCCCCGGCGCTTATCTCGTTGTGAGGCGCAGCAAAACGCCCGGCGAGGTGATTGTGGAGGCCAAGACGCACCGTCCCAACCGCGACTGGGTTCGGACTGTGCTGGCCGGTTCGGATGGCGGCCTGGTCTTTGCCCTGCTGAAACATGAAATCTCTTGCGAATACAATGAACGCATGGCAGTTGTCGTGCCAACCGTAGAGGCAGTGGATGCGGCCTTTAGCCAGAAAGCCCGCCAGCCGCTTGAAAAACTTGTCAGAGAAATGTTACAAAAACTGGCCGGGCTAACCCCGCAAGGACATGTCCATGCCGAGGAACTCTATTCGGCGGTCAACATTTTGCGACGCGTGCCGCCTGCCCCGCTGCTGGCAACCCTGGCCGCATCGAAAGACTTTACCCACGTTGGCGACCTGCACTATCGCCTGGCCGAGATGGAACTGGAGAAAGAATAATATGAGCCTTGTCAAACCTAGCCTCCAGACCCGTTTTCACATTGATTTTGATTGGTGGCGTCAGAACGAAAACGATTGGCATGTTCACCTGGCGAGCCTGCTATGCCCCGACCATAAAACGGCTTTTGCCGAGATGCAAAGCGGCGCCCTGGTTGACTTCGTTGACCCAGAAACCGCCGAGGTGCGTCCAATGGATGGATTGCAGCAAACCATCCTATCACATTGCGCCCGCCAACCTGGCTTTGTCACCGGCCAAACCCAGCTGGTGGAGGCTGTCTTCCGCACCTTCCTGGCGAATGGCAATAGCCCGCTCACGCCGACCGAACTCTCGGAACAGTTGGGGCGCCCGGCCAATACCATCCTCATTACCATCTCTGGCCTGCGTGTTTACAAAGGAATTCGTCCAGCGAGGGAGTAAGTTAGTTTCAAAATTGCCCCTGTAGCTCAATGGACAGAGCAGCAGCCTTCTAAGCTGTTGGTTGTGGGTTCGAGTCCCGCCAGGGGCGCCTCGCTATAGGCACAGCCTTGGATTTGTCATCAATGTGACCACTCGTAATCGCTGGCGAACTGTTCGCCCTGTAGCGACCTAATGTTTTGCTTGATTGGCAGCATCGAAAAACGAATCGGTCACGATGACCGATTCGTTTTTCGATGCATGTTTGTTGCCCAAGCACGGCTTTTTTTTATGGCTATCAGCGATCTACTGCTCCACCTGCAATCTGGCATCTACCGAACGATCCGCGCCCCATGCGCCTCGACGCGGCCAGCCGCCAAGGAGCCAACCACATTTTTAATCCGGTAGTAATACTCAGGAGTGGGCGTCATTAACAACCACATCGCCCCCGGAGAAAAAAAGCCGTTCGCTTTCTGGCTGTGGGCCTGGATGTGGTAGGGAGCCTCGTCAGCCAACGCCGAATTAAGGTCGCTTGGGCTTAATCCCAGAATGGCATCGTCAAGCGCGGACGCACATTGCAGGTTCGGCGCGGCTAGCCAATGCGTGGCGTAGTAGGGCACCAACGCGTTCAGGTAAAAAATCACCCATCGGGAAGTATTGTCGCCATACGCCAAGACACGCTTTGTTCCTGTCCCATCCTGCCCATCGATAAATATCGTTTCCGAGTCGCGCCCATTGCAAATGTTCAAGAAATTTCGAATACCCCCGGAAGCGTTGGTAGAGAACCAATTTACCCAACGCCTGGTAGCGTCATCTGACTTGACAAAATACCCCAATAAAGCGTTCCAGACCGGGTAGGTGGTGCTTTCCTCGGCGGCCACTTCGTTGTTATCATTGTACAGGTAAACGTAATAGACACGGTTAGTCATCAAGGTCAGCCCAGTTCGGGCAATCGTCTGATGCGCCAACACAACGCCGTCGATATCCAGCGAGCCGTGCTCGACCAAGTAGGCGTTCGCAGCCGTGCGCACCAACCGCCCGTTCGTTATATGTCCCTTGGTGTTGCCGCCGATCTCTGACGGGCTCAGACCGCGCAAAAAATCGGCATCAATACTGCTGCCCGCGCCTTGTGGAGAGATGGTGCTGGGTTCCTGGGTTCCGCTGTGGTTGGCGCGGTCAAACACGCTGGCATTAACTTCGTTGGGGTCATAAACAGCCTTGTCCATTTTAGCGGTCTGCAAAGCAGCCGCGATGCCTTCCAGGGTGTTCAGCAGGGTCTGCGATGCAGCCAGGCTGACGTAAACATCCTTGAGCGCCTGGTCGAGCTGTCCCAATGGGGCGTTCAGAGTTTCGCCGGTAGCCGGGATGCGCTCAGTAGTTGAATGTGGGGTATGGTAATAGGCAGTCATCTTTTATTCTCCTATGCGAAATAATTTACAGCCTGCACCACGCCACGAATAGTGATTTGCGCTTCGATGCGCGCGGTTTTGTTCTCGGATGTAGTAATTGCCAGTTCGTTGTCCTCCTGGCTGGGGCGGAAGACCGCGTCAATCAGGTCAAATTCAGTTAGTTCGAGCGCGAACCAGCCATCGCCGATATCTTCGACGCTGGTACGCAGGTCGCTACCGGCATTTAGTTTGATGACCAAGTCGGCCAGTTCCAGGGTGTTGGCGCGGCTCTCCTCGAATATGCCGTACTTCATCGTTACACTGGCCGTCACGCCGTGCGTATGTTGCGGGATGTTGACGTTGTGAGTGTGCGCCGGAATTGTCATCGTGTGGGTATGCCCGCTGGCTGGCACTTCGGGCTGGGTTTGGAATGTACTGGTGGGGAGAAAACTGTATAAAAAAGTTCCATCAAATACTATGGGCTGCATACCTGGTATCCTAGAATGGTACACAGTCACGTTATGTCCATGCGGCGTTCCAGAGGATGTTAGATTCGCGCCGCCACCGTTGGAACTGGTGGCCGTTCCACCGCCACCCGCCGACGTTGAGGTACTTGCTCCGCCAACGCTTTTGACCGTACTTCTTAGCGGCTGAATACGGAATCGAAAGGTAGCCCGTTGGATGGATGTATATTCATCTCCCAACCAAAAGCGAAAAGATGCGCCGTGAGCAGAGTCCATTTCATCGCGCCAGGTCAGCGTATCCGTTGATGGCCCTAGCTGTTGATGGGCAGACAAAACCTTCGCGCTCGATATTTGCGCCGCCAGCACGCTGGCGTCTGATTGCGGTGCGTGGTCGGATGCCGAGACCAGGATCTCTGTGGTATAGACGCCCTTCTGGTTGAGCACATTACGCACCTCGATGATGTTCAACGTTTCATCTACACTGTATATCACGACCCCATCGAGCCTTTTTTGATAGATAACCGGCAGCGTCGTACCGACCTCCAACAAAAGGTTGGTGTGCGAAAGCACAATTCGCCAGTATTTCTGGGGCGATCCGGCGCGGGATAAATACTGCGCCGATACTTGTAGCAACATGTTGGCGGCTGCAATGATGTCGGGCGTAGTGTTTGATAGGGGACCAATTTCTTTGAAGTCGACCACGCGCTCGATTACGCCGTACTTGGCAACGGCAGCGGCATTCTCCAGGTAGTTCTCGACCACGTTGAGCGTAAACCCGGCGGGGGGGGGGGCAGTTGCGGCGGACAACGTCAGGATGGTGCTGCCGTTGCCTGAGCCGCGCGGAATGATCCGCGTCACCAGTTCCGAAGCGTCAGCCTCCTCCTCGAGCGACTCGATCAGGCAGATTTCTTCCACGCGCTCGACCCCGACCGGATCGAAAACGTGCTGCACAGCGCGCACGCCTGATGGCAAAAACGTGTCGCGCGCACCCAGCCAGGTCAGCGAGCGGGACATGCTAATGCGGAAATGCTCACCGGTATGCTTGACTACCCGTACCAGGGCTGCCAGCACTGTTTCGCCGTCGTAGCCGACATAGATAGGCAGTTGGGTGTTCGCTGGCGGATTACTGATCTGCCAGCCGTCCGGCGCATAGGCCATGATCTGGGTTGGCCCATCGTATACTCCGCCATCTAACTCGTCGGCCAGACTGAGCGTGCGCACCGAACGGTATGACAGTTCACGCCCGAGATCGTTCCCCGTGACTCGAAAAACCAGGTTCCCCTGGGCGTCGACCGCCTTGATTATCTTGTCGATAATGCCTGCGCCAAACTCAGCCGATCCACCCTGTGCGCCGGCATATCGGAACACCACCGTGAGTTTTTCGGCCAGCACAGCAATATTCGGATCTGCCGCGCTGACGTCAAATCCGAAATCGCCACACGCGGAGAGTTTACTGGTCTGGTACCAGTTTGACCCGCGCAGCGGACCGCGCCCCAAACGCTGGTTATTTCCGTCATAGACATCAACCCAAAAATTGACAATATGCATCAGTACCAAGCCTCGTAGAAAACAAAATCGATCTTCGCGCCGCTTCCGCCGCCTTCGATGCGAACTGTCACATCGTTTTGACCGGGCAACAGGGCAAACCAGGAGCCCAGTTCCGTTACGTTGACGTAAAAACAGGAATGATAAGCATCCTCACCATTTAGCGTCACCTGCAGCGTTCCTGTATTGATCACCAGCGACTCGCCCGCCGGAATGGTGCCCAGATACGCCAGTCCCTCGCCCCCGGCGCGCTCAATCACCAGGGATGTGATGTCGGTATCACCTGCCGTGACGAAGATGGTCATGACGCGCACGGGCGAGCGACCCGGATCGTCAGCAGAGCCAACGATAATCTCTAGCGATGTGGTCGCATCGGGTGTCAGCGCAAACGCGCTAGTGTTGAGATACAGCCCCGAGTTGAAATATTGATCATCGTTGATATACCAGAGCGTGCCAGCCGCAGCGCCGTGCCAGAATGCCTCGCCGCTAACAAAGCGCAGCTCGATATCCTGAATTCGCTTGAACCGCGCTTGATCATAGCGGCGCTCCGCATCGATGCTGATCAAGCGCGCCCACTGCCAATGCTCTAAATTGTTTGGCAAGCGGCGAAACAGTCGGTCGCGCTTCCCCCGCATGGCCAGCAACCGGAAATAGCGCGCCGACAACTCCGCTTCTGTGAAACCTATCAGGCGTATTTTTTTGGCGCGCTCGGTCACGCCGGGGTGCTTTTGCAAGTTGCCAAACCCATCAATAGCCCCTCCATCGGGTAGATGGATAAAATGCGTGGGGGTTTCGCCGCTGCCAATCACATCGACCTGGTTGTAATAAGCCAGGCTGAGCTCACCAAATCGCACCAATCTGTACACTAGAACGCTCCTTCCGAACGTAATTTGCCAACTATCGTATCGCGTATCGTATCGCGTACCTCCTGCCCAACGGCTTGCGGATCGGTCGCGCCGCGCGCGTCGATGATGATGTCGCCGATCTGTATCGTGGTGGTACTGCTCCTGCCTGGTCCCGAGCGCAGCCTGGGATTGACATCCACCTCGATGTTGCTGGCCAGACCCTGTACAGCCGTTCCCAGGTCTTGTTCCAGGCCAGGCAGCGCCCGGCTAAAGCCCTGCCCAATGCCAGGCGGGATCTGCGCCCCGACCTGGTCGGCAAACAGTTTCGAAGGCGAGCTGATGCCCAGGGCGTTTTTGACCGTCTCAACCAGCCCGGAAAAAAAGCCTCTGATCTGGTTCATAAAAACGTCTTTTTGCCCTTGAATGCCTTTCCAGATACCATCCACGATGCTTTTGCCGATTTCCAACATTGATGGACCTGACCTGAAAAAGAAATCCCGAATCGAAGCGTGAATTTTCATCACAGCGTCGATGACGCCAGGGATGGCGGCTATCATCGACATCGCCAGGGTGGCAATCAGTTCTCCGGCTGCTGTCGCAATCATGGGCAAGGCAACTATCAGCGCATCGAAAATTGCCTGCACAATGACCGGGATGGCAGGTATGAGAATCGGCAAGGCCGCCACCAACCCCTGCGCCAGCGCCAGGAGGAGTTGCAGCGCAGCGTCGATGAGCAGCGGCAAGTTGTTCAGCAAAATTAGGATGATTTGAGGAATGATGGTGGAGATGAGCGGTATGAGCTCCGGCATGGCCTGCGCCAACCCCTGCACCAAGGTTATGAGCATTTTCAGCCCTGCTTCGACCAGCGAGGGCAGGGCGGTCAACAGACCTGTGACCAATGTCAGGAGCAGCTGCACCCCGGCGTCGGTCAGGAGCGGCAGGCTCTGGACGATGAAACCAATCAGGAACTGGAGCATTTGCACCACGACCGGCAGCAGGGTTGGCAGGGATTGGAGAATGCCCTGCAGGATGGTCATGATGATATTCAGCCCGACCTGGAGCATCTGTGGCATGCCATTCGCCAAGGCGCTGAGCAAATTCTGCACCACGGCCACCGCCACGTTGGTCAGCGCGCCGAAGTCGCCATCGAAGTTCGTCAGTTCATCAAAGAGCGGTTGCAGGATGCCGCCCAGTCCGCTGATTTCGCTGACAAAGCTATCGATCAGGCTCGAGACAAAATCGCCTCCCAGCAATCCAACCAATGCGCGCTGCCCGGCTTCCAGGGTGGGAATATAGCCGGTGCCTATCTCGGCGCGCATATCCTCGATGATGGCCTTCAAGGTGCGCCCCTGGTTGGCCGCGCCTGCCGCTGTGCGCGCATAATCGCCCTGGGCGAGGGAGGTTTGTTCCATTATCAGGGCGTAGGTCGCTTGCGCCTTCTGGGCTGCAGTCAATTCGTCGACTGTTCCCTGCGCAGCCTCCTCGACTTTCTGCTGCGCCTCGGCCAACTTGACCCCCGCGTCACGCGCCTGCAAACTGTCGGCGCCATAGCGTTTGACCGCATCGTTGTAAGCCGTCTGCGCCTTTTCTGCCCCAATCTGGTTTTTTTGTAAGTCGAGCGTGGATTGGGTTGTGGAATACAAACCCAACTCCATTGCCTTGGCGGCTACCGTGGCGGCGTTGAGGTTGATGCCTAAATCTTTAAGTGGCTCGCTTTCGCCAGTTATGCCCGCGCGAAGTTTGTCCAACACCTCGGTCGGGTTCATGTTGTTGAAACTGGAAAGATCAGCTGCCAGGCTCACCAGGCTGAGCGACATATCGGACGAACTTTCGCTCGACATCTCCATCGAGCGGAACAGGTTGCCAAACACCCCGGCCGCGCTGAGCGCCTCGTTTTTCGACATGCCAAGCGCTGTGGCCGCATTTTCACCATACGCCAAGACCCGCTCGGCCTGGTCATCGAAAACGACGCCTACCTTCGACACCGTTTCCGCCAGGTCGGATGCCGGGCCAACCGTTGCTGCTCCTAAACCGATCAGCGCGCCGGTCAGGGTTGCCAGCAGGCCCACCAGGGCGGTCGCGACCGTCAGCGCGCCCTTGATGGCCGTTCCAACCCCGCTGATTACCTGTCCAAAATGATGCACCTTTTTCTCGGCCGTAGCGGCGCTCTGGCCCGCCTGCTCCTGGGCCTGGCTCAGTTCGCCCAGAGACTTTTCAGTCCGGGCCAACTCTGACTCCATCTTGCCGAGCGCTTCGGCTTCTTTGTTGAGTTTGATCTCGGCTTCCTGGGCTGCCTTGCTGTTTTCCCCGTTTTCGGCGGCCATTTTTTCGTAATTCTCGCGCAGGGCGGCCACCTTGAGCTTTTGGATCTCGATCTGGCTGGTCAACGACTTGATGCGCGACTCGAGGCCGGTGGCGTCTTTGGTCCAATCGCCCAACGAAGCTGCCGAGGCGCGGAAGCCGCTCTCCAATACGCGCAATTCCCGATTCGCCGCGGCAATGCCCGTTTTGAAATCGGTCGTATCGATGCCCAGTCTGCCAGAAAGTGCTTCAGTTGCTCCGCTCATCAGGCAAAGTCCGTTTGGTCTCCATAGACATATTGATCGTTGGTCTGGGCTTCAGCGCGCCAGTCCGGGTATTCGGCCAGGAACAACAGCACGCTGCGCAGGTCAGTGCGCTCGATCTCGCGCAGCGCGCCGAGCTTGCCGGTGTCAAGCAGCAAGTATTTGATGCGGCGCGCCCAATTCTTTACCGTCGGCTGCGGCCCTGGCGCACCTTCTGCAAATTCTCTTTCTGCGAAGCCAGGGCCGCCGTAGGGTTTTTGGGCATGGTCTGCTGCACCATGGCAAAGATTTGCCGGTACAGGGCAAACATATCGGTCAGGCTGGCGCCGCGCTTAATCTCTTCGCCGGTGACGGTATCATCGAACACGAATACGACGAAATCCGTTAGCAGCTGGACTTGCTCCCGGCCAATCCCAAGCGGGTTGCCCTGGGCGTCGAAATCCAGGCTTTCGAGCGCGTCCTGGATATCCAGGGCGCGCTCTAGAACGCCCCAGGGCACGATCGAGCGGGTGATTTCGCGCTTGATCTCGTTGTCGACGCCATACAACGTCAGTTTAAGTGGTGCGATATTCGGCATGTGAACCCCTGATCGGTGTTAAACGGGTGTGGTGAAGTCGATCACCGTATCGGCCAGTGCCTGGCCGTAGATATCCACCACATCGTGGATGACAATCGCGTATGAAGTGTCCGCATTCAGGTAGGCGATTGGGGTCAGCGTGACCTCGTTCCGGGTGGCATTGATGATGCGCGCCACAGCCACCGGGACCAGCGAGTTGGCATTGACCAGCGCGATCCCCGCCTCGCGTCCACTGGCCAGGGGATTGCTGAAGGTCAGTACGGTGCTGTCAAACAAAGCCACATCCGTTGCGCCATCCAACGGTGATGACGTCAGCGTAAAGGCTGCCGGGGCACCGGCCACCGGCACCTGCACGGCGCTGAACCAGGACGCGCCGTCGAAATTCTCGGTATCTTCGTCGCCCCGCACCCGCTTGACGCCATCCATGAGCGTTCGGTCGCCCAACAAGTCAAACTTATGAATGGTTTTGAGCGCCGAGACTTTGAGCGTTTGGGTCTTGAACGTGACTTTGTCAGTCTGGGAATCGGCTTCTTCGCCGGGCTTTTCGGCGCGGCACTTCAAATACCAGCGATAGCGATACTTCCCGTTCGACTTTTTGAAGCGGTAGCCGATGGCAAAGTAAGGCGATTGGGCCGGGTCCGCGTTGTCGAAGATGCGCCCGCTGACGGCATCGAACACTTCGCCCAGCAGTTCGGCGATGACCGTATCGGGGAAGCTAGGGGCCGTCAGTTCCAGTTCGGTCACGCCTTCGGCTGAAGCCTGATCAAAGGCCTGGTTGTCGGCATACTGGGTTTCGCTGGTGGTGGCGGGCGTGCCCTTGATGGTCATTGCCGGGACCAGCTTTTGCGGGGTCAAGGCCACGTAACCATCTGCATCGTCCTGCTGCAGCAGGGCATAGTAGACTTCATCGACTCCGACGATGCTTTTGTACTCAGCTTGCTTGGGTGACATTTTTACTCCTTCGTTTCTGAATAACTATAGTCTGTCGCCAGGCCATAATGACCAGTGGCCTGGTCTTGCGGAATCTGGCGCGAACTGCCTTTGCGGAACCCGGCCGCCAGCAGTGCGGGTTCGACATTTGGAAGCACAACGACGCCATCGACGCTCCAGCAGTTGACCTGCACCAGGTAAGAGCGCTCGGTTTCCAGGTTATCGGCCGCCTGCTCAGGCGAGCTATCGAGCAGCTGGTAGGTGATAAAGGTCTCGGGCAGCGCGCCTTTGTAGGGGTGCAGGGCGTAGGGCACCGCCGGGGAGAGCGCGGCCAAGGCCTGGTTGACGCGTTCAAATATCGTCATGGCAACAACCCAAACCGCTGCAAAACTTGCTTGAGCATTTTCTTGACCTGGCCCTGGCGCAGCTTTCGGAAAGCTGGCCGAAAAAACGGTTCTGCGGCCTGACGGACCGTGCCGTACTCTTTATAAATCGCCTGGGGAGCGGCAGGGCCGCCAACGCGGACTTCGACAAACTGATAATTGCCTTCCTGCCCGACTTCACTCGATACAATCGTGCTTTCCGTCTCACCTGTCCATACTTCGTCCGGCTGCCTGGTTTTCAGCAGCGCGCTGGTTAGTTCCTGCTCAGCGACCGGAGCGGCCTCCGTAAGCACATCCGTCACCGCTCGATCGAGATCGACCCTGGCGGCAGCCAGACGCTCCAGATAGGTTTCCAGACCTTTCAGCTCGAAACTGCCGCGCACTGGCATTAGAGCGTTCCTTGCGCGCGCTCGACGCGCAGTTCGAGCCACTGGCGGCGATCTTGCACCGCATCCATCGAAACAATATTCCAGGCTACGCCCGCGCGCAGGACGCGCCAGGTAACTTCAATATCCGCGCGCTGCCGGATGGTGACGGTGGCGCTCTGCGCAGCCTTGAGCGCGTCGCTGGCAACCGACTCTTGCCCATGCGCATTGACCCAGCGCGCCCACACCTGGGGCGTCTGCGGGGCGTCTTTCCAGTCGCTCACCTGGGCGCCGCCCGCATCCTTGGCAAGGCTGGGGCGCTGCAAGGTGATACGGGTGCGCAAATCACCCGCCGCTACCCGGTACACCATCACACAACTCCTCGAGCGTTTCCGTAGAAACGGCTCATAGACTCACCAGGCGCAGCGGCTGCAGCAGGTATTGCACGCCGGTCGGCAGCGGCAGCGGCGGCGCGCCAAACACACTTTGCGCGCGGTTTTCGTACCAATCGCCGACTAACAGCTTGATCGCCTGGGTATAGCGCGCGGGTACCTCGCTTGCGTCGGTCCACCCGGCCACGAACCGCACCCGGATCCCGGCAGCCACTTGCAGGGTTTCGCTCGGCCAGCTTGCGCCAGACTTCAGCACAACCCGCCCCGGCGCGCTGGCGGTATCGACCATGTAGTTGGCTGATGCAACCGCCAAAGTTGCGCCAGCCTCGGTGATGTAACTGATACTGGTCACGCTTTGCAGCGGAGGGCGCGGCAGGCTGATTGCGCGCGTCACCGGCCAGGCATCCAGCACCAGGTCGTAAATTGTCGTCAACAGGGTGCGGCGCACATACATTTCGACCTGCTCCCGCGCCGCCTGGAGATACGCCGCAATCAGCGCATCGTCATCGCTGAGGTCGACGCGCAACTGTTGCTTGACTTCGTCCAGCTCAAGCGGCTCGTTTGTGGGAGGGGTAATCAGCACCAGCGCCATTTAGGTCACATTTCTCTAGCGCCTGGCCGCGAGGAGGGCGCGGCCAGGCTTTTCCTTACGGGCCTGGGGAGGGCAGACCCGGATCAGGCGGTTTATTCGTCGTCGTTCTCTGGCTCGGGCTCAGGCGACAGGCGCGCAGGTTGCTGCTCAACCACCTTCCAGCCCAGCTGTTTGTGATTCTCCAGGGTGCCCGGATGCACTTCGATCTGCTCGCCGTCTTTCTCGACCAGCACCAGATCAGAGACTTTCTTTAGCTTTGCCATCGTGCTTTCCTTTCAGGCGGCGCCGGTCAAAGCGCCGCCCAGGCTACTATCCCAACAGGGTGACGATGAAGTCGCTTTTCGACGCCTTCACGCCCCACGCCACGCTGACGCTGATCACATTCATCAGGTACCCGGCATACAGCGAGATGCGGAACGCGATCCCGCTATACGGATCGACCACCACCATGCTGTCGATCGCCGCGTCACCGCCCTTGGGCATCAACGGCAGACGAGTGAGCAGGTGCAGCGCCTGGCGGTGGAAGGCCCAGTTGCCCAGGTAGCTGTTGCCGACCGTCACGGTCTTGCCGTCCGTTTGCGCCTGGCGCAGACCCGGCTTGCCGAGCACGAGCGTCCCAGCCGCGGCGATCCCGGTGTTGACCACGTATTTGTTGGCCGTATCATCTTCGCAGGTGATGATATCGCCCGCCTTGATGGTGCCGGAACCGGTCTTGACCACCACGCTGGTGGCGCCCACCGCATGCGCGCCGTTGAAAACGTAACTGGCGCCGGTGCCCTTGACATGGCTGACAATTTGCCCTGATTCGTGCAAATCGAACCCTTCTACGCGGCCCAGGCTGGCATTTCGCAAGAGCGCATCGCTGCCCGCCTCGCTGACCTTGAACAACCCGGACTGTTTCCCGCGCAGGTTGGCCGCGGCCGTGGTATTCAGAACCATGTGCAAATCAGACCCTGGCGCGCCGTTGTCCTTCAGGATTTTCAGCGGCTGGGCGAAATCGCTCAAATCGGCAGCCGTGCCAAACGGCGCGGCGCCAGCAGTCCCGTAGGCCCGCGAAGCGCCTTCTTTGGCGGCCGTCGCCAAGTCGAGTTCCATTTCGTTGGTCAGGGTGCGGAAGGCCTGCTCCAACTGGGCCTGGTAAACCGGCTCATAATCCGCGCCCAGGCTGGCCTGTTCTTCGCCGCTCCAGGGCAAATCGACCTTGCGCACCTTGGTGATGCTCATGCTGCCGGTTGGCACGGTCTGCCCGTCGGGGTTGGGCAGCGTCATGCCGGGGGTCGCATCGCTCGCGCTCTGCATCCCCACAATCGGGTAGGTGATCTCCTGATTTTTGGCGACTTCTTCTATGCCCGAATCCTTGAAACAGGCTGGCAGAAAGCCGACTTGCTCACGGGCCACCTTGTCAACGGCCTTATAAACGACCGGGATCAGCCCGGTCAGGGTATTTGCTGATGCCATCTCTTACCTCGCTTGTCTAATCTTCGACCCGGCCCCCGCCGCGCACAAACGCAGCCTGGGCGTTGGGTTCCAATGCGGTAAATTCAGCGCGTTTCATCGCCTTCGCGCCACTCGCGGCTTCGGGTTTCTGGGCAGGCACGGCGGCGAAGCTCTTTTCGCCAGCCAGCCTTAAGCGTTCGCGCTCGCCCTGCACCTGTTCGATTTTCGCGTCCAACGCGCCAATCTGCCCACCGGGGGCGTCTGCCGTCCCCAGCAGGGCTTCGAACTCGGCGCGCTCAGCATCGCTGAAATCACGCTCCTCGCGTTCGGCTACCTGCACCAAAGCTTCGGCGCGCGCCAGGAGCGCGGCCCGCTCCTGCAAAAATTTGCGTACCATAGTTGACTCTCCTTGAACCTGTTTGGTCACCTGCGCCAGGCGCTCCTGCGCCGCTTGCCGGTAAGTCGCTACGGGCCCGGGCGCCTGCCCGCTCCCGCTCATTCCTGTTGAATCGCTGGCCCGGCCTGCG
>CAYLZI010000019.1:0-23897 GCA_964388215.1 uncultured Anaerolinea sp. | reverse complement strand
TGCTTTAATGTAACCGGTTACTGTAACCGGTTACGCAGGCGCATATCATGACCAGGAAATCATCCTCTGTTACCATCCGTGATGTTGCCAGGCACGCCGCAGTCTCTGTGGCGACTGTCAGCCGTTTTATTAACCGAAATGCGCCGGTTTCGCAAGAAGTTGCGGAACGCATCCAGCAGGTCATGCTCGATTTGAATTACAAGCCGCATGCGGCAGCCCGCCAGTTGGCAACCCGCCGCACCCTGACGGTTGGCCTCGTGCTTCACAACATGCACACCGATTTCTTCGCGCCACTGTTGAGCGGAATCGAAGCAGTGGTTAGCGAGCATCAGTACAACTTGCTGGTTGCCACCTATGACTACAAGGCATACCCGCATCGTCCCCTGCCAATTGGCCCGCACAATACAGATGGGCTGCTGGGTTATGCTGATTGCCTTAACGAAGAACAGTTAACAGACTTGTGCCGCGTCAAATTTCCAGTTGTCCTTATTCATCGCACAACGCCGACGCAATTAAGAGTCCCTTTTGTTACGGTTGAGAATAAAGCCGCCACGCGCAAAATGATTTCACATCTGATTGAGAAACATGGGCGGCGTTCTATTGTTTTCTTGCGCGGCCCTAAGGAGCAGGAAGATTCGCGCTGGCGCGAACAAGGCTATCGTGATGCGCTCGATGCGCACGGTTTGCCGTTCAAGCCGGAATTAATCCTGGATGGCGAGTTCGACCAGTTTGTGGCTTATAAAAATGTGAAGAATTTCATCTCCCGCAACGGCGTCCGCTTCGATGCTATTTTTACAGGCGATGATGACGCTGCGATTGGCGCGTTGAACGCCTTGCGCGAAGCGGGTTTGCGAGTCCCTGAGGATGTTTCAGTGGTTGGGTTTGATGATTCGCGCTTGTCTTCTTTTTTGAACCCGCCCCTGACAACAGTGAAAGCCCCTACTGAGGAGGTTGGACGGACTGCGGCGCAGCTTTTGTTCAATTTGCTTCAAGAACAGCCTGCCGAGTCTGCGACCTTACTGCCTACTGAAATTATCATTCGCCGTTCGTGTGGCTGTGGTTCACCAACATCCCCGGGCTAATCTATTAGGAGGTGTCACGATTTGAATATCACTACCGTAACCGCTTATCCGACAATCGTTCCTTTCCAAAAATCATAAAGAGGAGAATCTCACCATGAAAAAGTCCCTGTACGTTTTGTTTGCCCTGCTCATCGTGGCTTCGATGGTACTGACCGCCTGCGGCGGCGCTGCCAAGCCCGCTGAGAAAATCAAGGTTCGCTGGTTCGTCGGTCTTGGCACCGGTACCAATGCCGACCAAGTTACTGTTCAGGAAGCAGTGGTGGCTGATTTCAACGCTTCCCAGGACCGCATTGAACTCGTGCTTGAAATTGTGCCTTACGACGCAGCCCGTGACACGCTCTCGACCCAGATTGCGTCCGGCAACGGCCCCGATATCGTTGGCCCAGTCGGTTGGGGTGGCTCGAATGACTTCTACGGCCAGTGGCTCGACCTGACTCCTTACATTGAAAAAGCCAAGTTCGACACCAGCATCTTCGACCCAGCTCTGGTGAAGTTCTACCAGGTTGAAGGCGAACAGGTTGGCCTGCCCTTTGCTGTGTTCCCTGGCGCCATGTACTTTGTGCCTGCCATGTTCGACGAAGCCGGCCTGGCTTACCCGCCCCAGAAATATGGCGATAAATACGAACTCGATGGCAAGATGGTTGACTGGAACTGGGACACTGTTACCGAAGTTGCCAAGCGCCTGACCGTCGACAAAAACGGCAACAATGCCAAGTCGCCCGATTTCGACCGCACCCAGATCGTTCAGGTTGGTTACAGTGGTCAGTGGCAGTCCATCCTCTCCGTTGCCACCTTCTATGATGGCGCCGCCAAGATGTACTCTGGCAACAAGAAGGGCGAATACAAGTCGACCCTGCCCGATGGCTGGAAACAGGCCTGGAAATGGTTCTACGATGGCATGTACGGCCCCGAACCCTTTATGGCATCTGGCCCGCTCTCTGGCTCGCCTGAATTCGGCGCTGGCAATGTCTTCAACAGCGGCAAGGCTGCCATGGGCCTGACCCAGACCTGGTACACATGCTGCCTGGGTGAGTTCAAGAATGCCGGTTATGAATTCCAACTCGGCATCCAGCCGATGGGCGCGGATGGACAGGTTAATGGCCGCATCGACGCCGATACCTTCCGCATCTGGAAAGGCACCAAGAACCCCGAAGCCGCTTTTGAAGTTTTGGCTTACCTCATCACCACCGGCGGCGACAAACTGCTGCCCATCTACGGCGCCATGCCCGCGATTGCTTCCAAAACCGATGCCTTCTTCGCCGTCAAGAGCGCTGACTACCCGTTCGTGACCAAGGCGAGCTGGGATGTCTTCGTTCAGGGTCTCGCCTATCCCGATACCCCCTCTTCTGAGCAATACCAGCCCAACTCCATCGAGGCCAACGCTCGCTTCAGCACCTTCGTTGACCTGATGAACAACACCCCCGACTTGGATTTCGAGGCCGAATACAAGAAACTGATAGACGACCTCAACGTCATCTACAACAAGTAGCCTCCATGTTATACTCTGGGCGGGTGGTTACAAAACCGCCCGCCCACCCTATACCTGTTCTGTCATTTAATCATATAAGGGAGCGCAATTATGTTTGAGCAGCTTTCGAATTTTCGGAACTCAATCCCTTCTCTGAGCGCGTTTCGCAACCTTTCGCCCAAAACGCGGCGCGAAATGCGTAACGGGTACATGTTTTTGTCTCCATGGATTTTTGGGTTCATGGTTTTCACATTCCTTCCCATCATTGCATCGTTCTTTTTTAGTTTCATAGACCTGCGCATTACTGATGGGGTTGCAAGCGCGCCGAAATTCGTTGGCCTTGCCAACTATATCCAGATGATTAATGACCCGCAAGTTGGCATTGACCCGCGCACCTGGATTACCTTCCTGACGCCAAAAAGCACGCCCAGTTCGATGGGCGTGACCATCACCTTTGGCTTGCTCGCGCTGCCGATTGGCATTTTCCTGCCGTTGGCAATCGCGCTCCTTATGAATAGCCCGCACCTGAAGGGGCAGATGGCCTTCCGCAGTTTGTTCTACATGCCCTACATCATCCCGTTTGTGGCTGCGATTTTTCTGTGGGGCGGCATGCTCAATACCGAGTCGGGATGGATTAACCGATTCCTGATGTGGGCCGGGATGCCCAAAGAGATGACTCCGCAGTGGGCCAACGATGTTTACTGGGTGTATCCCACTTATATCATCATGGGTATTTGGGGTATCGGCAATGCCATGCTAATTATGCTTGCCGGTCTGCAGGGCGTTCCGACCGAATTATATGACGCATCTAAAGTAGACGGCGCCAATGGCTGGCAAACATTCTGGAACATCACTTTCCCAATGATTTCGCCGGTTATTTTCTATAACCTGGTGTTGAGCATTGTTGGGTTATTCCAATTTTTTACAACGCCCCTGGTAGTGAACAACGGAACTGGCCGCCCAGGAGGCGCGACCATGTTCTACAACCTGTACCTGTATAAGAACTTCTTCACTTACCAGAATATGTCTTACGGGGCTACCCTGGCCTGGTTCCTGTTCCTGATTATTCTGGTGGTGACGTTCCTCTTGTTCTACACCTCCAAATATTGGGTTTATTACGCTGGCGACAGCCGGTCTTAGGATGCGCGCAATGAACACACCGCTTATGAAAAACCTGAACACGGTATTCATTACCGCCTTTACCCTGGCAATCCTGGTGATTTTCCTCTCGCCATTTGCCTTCATGGTCTTTACCTCTCTCAAGACCCAGGACCAGATTTCGCTGGTGGGCGCGCCCATTTGGCCCGCTGCGCCTCCTAAAGTCGAATACCAGGGCCAGCAGTTGGAAGTTTTCAAAGTCCCGCAGCCCGATGGTTCCGTCAAAGAATGGGCGCTTCTCAAAAAAGGGCAGCAGTCAAGCACCTTCATTGACCCTGAAAATCTCGCTGCCGGTGAAATCGTCTGGAAAGGTTCGTGGCGCAATCTCGACCGCCCGTGGAAGTTTTCGCCCACCTGGTCGAACTATGTGGAAGTTTGGGACACCATCAACCTTGGACGCGTGTTGTTAAATACCACTTTCTATGCCATTACAACCCTCGTCGGCACGCTGATTTCCTGCGTATTGGTTGCCTATGGCTTTGCGCGTTTCCGCTTCCCAGGCCGCGACCTGTTGTTTATCATCCTGATTTCGACCATCTTCCTGCCCGGTTTCGTCACGCTCATCCCCACCTACACCTTTTTCCAGACGATTGGCTGGGTAGGCACCTGGCTGCCGCTGATTGTGCCGCACTTCTTTGCCAACGCCTACAACGTCTTCCTGCTCCGGCAGTACTTCATGACCCTGCCACGCGAACTGGACGAGGCCGCCATGATTGATGGTGCCGGTCCGATGCGCATTCTGTGGGAAGTCATCCTCCCGCAGTCGTACCCCGTGCTGATGGCGATTACCGTCTTCCATATCGTCTTTGCCTGGAACGACTATTTTGGCCCGCTGGTTTATCTTTCGACCGCCCGCGAAAACTGGCCGATTTCAGTCTCGCTCTCCATGTTCAACGGCATCTATGGTTCACGGCCTCAACTCATCCAGGCCGGTTCCCTGCTGGCGCTCATCGCTCCCCTGTTGCTCTTCCTTGCAGCGCAGCGTTTCTTCATTCAGGGCATTGTCATTACCGGCGTGGAAAAGTAAAACATCCACTTTTTGCGCAATACAGCACCGTTTTCTGGTCGTTACGAGCCGCTCGCGCGCCCGCAGCCATCAAGGAAACGGTGTTTTTTCGAGAAAGGACACTTCATGTTAAAAGTTGCAGTATTTGGCGGCGGCTCCACCTATACCCCTGAACTGGTGAACGGCTTCCTGGCGCGCCACGAGCAGTTCCCGCTCGATGAATTATGGCTGATGGACATTGACAAAGAACGGCTCGACATTGTTGGAGGCTTTGCCCAGCGCATGGTCGAGTTCAAGGGCAACCCCTTCAAAGTAGTCTTGACCGTCGACCAGCGCGCGGCGGTCAGGGATGCTAATTACGTCACAACACAGTTGCGCGTCGGTCACATGGAAGCCCGCCGTCGCGACGAGTACCTGGGGCTGCGGCACGGCCTGGTGGGGCAGGAGACAACCGGCGTAGGCGGCATGGGAAAAGCCTTGCGCACCATCCCGGTCATTCTGAAAATCGCCCACGACATGAAGGAACTCGCCAAGCCGGGCGCACCACTCGTCAATTTCACCAACCCGGCGGGGCTTGTTACCCAGGCCCTCAGCAAATATGCCCCCGAAACACCCTCGGTTGGCGTGTGCAACGTCCCGATTGGGGCCAGGATGATGATTATCGAACGCCTCGAGAAAGCCACAGGCCGGACAATAGACATTTCTCACACCGAATTGAAAACCCTCGGTCTGAATCATCTCTCCTGGCATCGCGGATTCACCGTCGACGGCGAAGATGTCTGGCCACAGGTCATCGGCGAATTTATCAAGGAACTCAAGGCCGAGGAGCATCCCGAATGGGACCCGCGCATGGTCGAAATCATCCGCATGATTCCGAACTATTACCTGCAATATTTCTACTACACCGATAAAAAACTGGCCGCGCAGAAAAACTGGCCGCCCTCCCGCGCCGACGAGGTCATCGAGGTCGAAAAAGGACTGCTCGAACAGTACGCCGACCCGGAACTCAAAGAACCCCCCGCCGATTTGATGAAGCGCGGCGGCGCGTACTACTCCACTGTCGCCACGCAACTGCTCAACGCGCACTATAACGACCTGGGCGAAACGCACATCGTCAACATCAAAAACAACGGCGCGGTATCAGATTGGCCCTCCGACTGGGTGCTGGAAATGCCTGCGACTGTCAGAAAGAGTGGCATTATCCCCATCTCCGCTGAGCCGCTGCCCCCGGCCCAGTTTGGGCTGATAGCGGCTGTGAAAGCCTATGAGTTGTTGACCGTTGAAGCGGCGGTGCATGGCGACCGCGACGCCGCTTACGAGGCCCTGATGGTACACCCGCTCGGCCCGAAGGGCGACAAGGTGCAGGCTGTGCTGGATGATATGCTCGAAACACACAAAGAGCATCTGCCGCAATTCTGGAAATAACTGCATGACAAGGCTGGCGGTCATTTCCATGTGACTGCCATCTAAAATCTGCTGTTTTTCCCTTTGTGTACTTGGTGTCCTTCGTGTTTAGTTAACGAGATTCGGGAGATTTTATGCGCTATTTTCTTGGGGCAGACCTGGGAGGAACAAAAACGCACGTCTTAATTGCCAACGAAACCGGGCAGGTGGTTGGTTTTGGCGAGGCAGGCCCAGGCAACCAGCAAAACGTTGGTTATGATGGCATGTACGAAGCCATGCGCGCTGGGTTGGAAGCAGCCCTGCACTCGGCTGGTTTACCCGTTTCTGCGATTTCTGGGGCGGGTTTTGGCATCGCCGGCTACGATTGGCCTTCCGAAAAGCTGCTGATGATGGAAACCATTGACCGATTGGGCCTTTCCTGTCCCTATCGCATGGTCAATGATGCCGTACCGGGCATCGTGGCCGGGTCGCAAGAAGGCTGGGGCATTGGCCTGGTTTCAGGCACGGGCTGCAATTGCTGGGGGCTTTCTCCCGACCATCAACGCGAGGGCCGCGTCACCGGTTATGGGGTGATGATGGGCGAGGCAGCCGGCGGAACCGAACTGGTCTTCCGCGCTATGCAATTGGTCAATTTTGCCTGGATGAAACGGATTCCAGCCACAGCCTTGACACAGGCGTTCACAGAATCGGTCGGCGCGAGCAGCGTCGAAGACCTGCTCGAAGGCTACACATCTTATCGCTACTCAATCGGCGCGGAACTGGCCCCGCTGGTCTTCAAAGTAGCCGAAGCGGGCGACACCGCCGCTTGCGAAGTTATCCACTGGGCTGGTTGTGAACTCGGCGAAATGGCGAATGCCGTCGCTCGCCAACTGGAATTTGAATCGTTGGCTTTCGATGTCGTCCTGGCGGGCAGCATGTTCGAGGGCGGCCCGCTGCTGACCGACCCCATGCGCGAGACGATTCTGCGGGTTGCGCCCAGGGCGCGTTTCGTGCGTCTCGATGCGCCGCCAGTTGTGGGTGCTGTTCTAATGGGGATGGAAATGGGCAGCCTCGCTCCCAATGCAGAGATTCGCGCGCTCTTGATAGAAACCATCCAACTTGCCCGTAAGACCGGTGTCAGATGACTTCGCGCCGCATCATTCTCGCTTTCCTTTCCCTTTTGCTGGTTTCCTGTTCAGGATTTCCAATGAGAAAACCCGCCCAACCTTCTTTTCGAGTCATTGGCTACGTCACCGCCTCTGTGATTGTCGAGCAAGTGCCCTTCGACAAACTGACCCACATCAACTACGCCTTCCTTATCCCAAACGCAGACGGCACCTTCCAGCAAATGCCCAACGCCTGGAAATTGAAAGCCCTGGCCGAAGAAGCTCGCAAACACAACGTCCAGGTGCTAATTTCGGTCGGCGGCTGGGGATGGGATGCCCAATTCGAGGAAATGGCCGCCGACCCGCAAAAACGTGCCGTTTTTGTGGAGGGCCTGGTGAAATTCGTGGCAGAAACCGGCATCGACGGCGCCGACATCGATTGGGAATATCCCGACCCAGGCCAATCGGCGCAAAATTTCCTGGCGCTGATGACCGAACTACGCGCCGCCCTGCCAAAAGACAAACTGCTGACCGCCGCCGTGATTGCCTTCGGCGACGAATACGGACAGGGCATCCCCGCCGAATCATTTGCGCTGATGGATTTTATCAACATCATGACCTACGACGGCGACCTGCACGGCAGCATGGAGCAGTTCAACCTCGGGCTGGATTACTGGCTGGGGCGCGGCATCCCGCCCGAAAAACTGGTCATGGGCGTGCCATTCTACTCCCGGCCGGGCGAAATCATCTACCGCAAAATCGTCCAGGCTGACCCTGCCGCCGCCCAGCAAGACTCGCTCGAATTGCTTGGCGCGCTCCAGCGTTATAACGGCCTGCCAACCATGCGAGAAAAAACCCAAATCGCGCTCGAACGCGCATCCGGCATCATGATTTGGACCATCGAATACGACGCCCCGGGCGAAGCCTCGCTTTTAACCGCTATCAATGACACTATCCAAGCCTTCAAACCTTAACCTGCTGTAGGAGCATCCATGTCCATCCGTCTCATCATCAACTCCGACGACTATGGCCGCACCGCCGACATCTCACGCGGCATTCGTGACGCGCGTCTGCGCGGGCTGGTCACCTCCACAACCGCCATGATGAACATGCCAACGGCTGAGGAAGATGTCAGAATCGCAGCCGCAGAAACCCCCAGCCTGGGGCTGGGCGTGCACCTCGTGCTGACTTCCGGCAAACCGCTCCTTTCGCCCGAAAAACTTCCTTCGCTCACCACGTCCGAAGGCGGCTTCTTGAGCCTGGGCGCGCTCATCCAAAACGCAGCCTCGCTCGACCCGGCAGAAGCCAAATCGGAATGGCGCACGCAAATCGAAAAATTTATTGCTGCCGCAGGCCGAAAGCCCACCCACCTCGATTCGCATCATCACTCCTCATATTTCACCCCCGGCCTGTTCCAATCCATGCTCGAACTGGCGCAGGAATACGATACCGCCATCCGTCTGCCGCTGGCCCAAACGCCCGCCGCCACGCTGGACGGCATCCCGGATTCCCTGGCCGCGCCCATGCTGGAGGCCGCCCCCCACCTGCTGGCCCAATTCCAGCCGCGCTCCACCGATGCCTTTTTTGCCACATTCTACGATGATGGCGCAACCCATGAGGAATTGCTCCGCATCCTGAACAGCCTGCCAGAGACCGGGACGTTTGAAATCATGTGCCACCCTGGCTATGTTGATGAAGCCTTTGCTAGAGAATCATCTTACGCCTGGCAGCGTAAAACCGAGTTTGACATTTTGACCAATCCCCTCGCGCGCGCTGAAATTGAAAGACGCGGCATCCAGCTAGTCAACTTCTCCAATCTATAATCATTGCCCATGAAAACACACAACGACCACCAAACCTGGTGGTCGTTGCGTTCTGGAGTGGACCTGAGGGGATTCGAACCCCTGGCCTCCTCAGTGCGATTGAGGCGCGCTCCCAACTGCGCTACAGGCCCATCAAACGAGCGAAAAACATTCTAACTGACGCCTGGGCGAATGTCAAGCAAAAAATGGGCCCAAGTGGTATATTCTGACCATGCGCATCCTCTTCGTGGCCGATGGCCGCTCTCCCATAGCCAATAACTGGCTTCGTTATTTTGTGGAACGCGGCGATGAAGTCTACCTCGCCTCCACCTTTGCTTGCCGCCCCGAACTGCCATTCAATGGGATGGAAATTGTGCCGGTTGCCTTCTCTCGCATGAAAACCACTCCCGAAGCGGGCGCAACCCCCAAAGGTGGGGTGTGGGGCGCTTCAACTCTGAAACTGCGCACCGCCATTCGGCAGTGGTTTGGCCCGCTGACGGTTTTCCGCGCATCTCGCCAGTTGCGCCGTTTCATCGAACAGGTCAAACCCGATTTAGTCCACGCCATGCGGATTCCGTACGAGGGTATGTTGGCCGCCGACGCCGCCGGATTTGCCCCGTTGGTTGTTTCGGTTTGGGGAAACGATTTCACCCTGCACGCCCCCGTTACCCCCCTGATGCGTCATTATACTGAATGGACGCTGAAAGTAGCCGACGCACTCCATGCCGACTGCCAGCGTGATATAAGACTGGGGAAAAAGATGGGGTTTGCTGCCACCCGCCCGACGCTGGTCACGCCGGGGAATGGGGGAATCCGAACAGACCTGTTTTTCCCACCTAATCCACCGCAAACGACGCCGTTGGTGGTTAACCCGCGCGGGTTTCGGGCTTATGTGCGCAACGATGCTTTTTTTGCGGCGATTCCAATCGTGCTGAAAGAGCGCCCCGATGCGCGCTTCGCCTGCGCAACCATGGCCGGCGCGCGGGAGGCTGTCGAAACGGTACAAAAGTTGGGCGTGGAGTCTGCCGTGGAACTCCTTCCGGCGCGGCCACATGCCCAAATGGCCGAACTTTTTCGCGCGGCGCAGGTTGTCGTCTCACCATCCACTCATGATGGTACGCCAAATACCCTGTTGGAGGCAATGTCCTGCGGCTGTTTCCCGGTGGCAGGCGACCTGGATTCTATCCGCGAGTGGATTACGCCTGGCAAAAATGGCCTGCTGGTTGACCCTGGCGACGCGCAAGCCCTGGCGAAGGCCATTTTGCGCGGGTTAAACGAAGCCGCTCTGCGCCAACAGGCCGCGCAAGAAAATGCGGCCATCATCGCAGAGCGGGCAGAATACATGCGCAATATGGCGCGCGCAGCGGCATTTTACGAAAAATTACTCTGATACGGCGGGTGGGCGCGGGGCGCGCAATTCGGCCAGTTGTTTTTCCAGTTCCTGACGGCGCGCTTCGGCAGCCGATTTTACTTCGCCAACAAAATTGCTGGAGCGGGCGTGCAGTTCACCGCGCAATTTTTCGCCGCTTTCAGGGGCGAATAACAGGGCCAGGGTAGAGCCAACCAGCCAGCCCACGAACAAGCCAATTAAGAAACCAAATACGCGTTGCATATACTCTCTCCTTTCTGTAGGGCGAAATTCATTTCGCATTCCAAATTATAAACCGGTTTGCTAATCAGAGACATAACCCATCCTGGCTTTGGGATGGGTTATGTCCTTTTATTTTTGAATAGCGGCCTTACTCGTTGCTTTTGCCGCTGATGAAGTCTTCGGTTTTCTGGCGGCAGATGTCATCGCGGTATTGAATGGGTGGGGTTTTGAAGAAATAAGATGACGGGCCGGTGATGGGGCCGCTTAAGCCGCGCTCGAGGGCCAGTTTGGCGCAGCGCACGGCATCTATGATGACACCCGCGCTGTTGGGGCTGTCCCACACTTCCAGTTTGGCTTCCACATTGAGCGGCACGTTGCCGAAGGTCGTGCCTTCCATGCGGATGTAACACCACTTGCGGTCGGTCAGCCACGGCACATGGTCGGAGGGGCCGACGTGGACGTTATCGGGGTCCATTTCGTAGGGAATCATGCTGGTTACAGCGCCAGTTTTGGAAATTTTCTTGCTTTCGAGTCGCTCACGCTCCAGCATGTTTAGGAAGTCAGTATTGCCGCCAAAGTTGAGCTGGTAAGTGCGGTCAATTTGCACGCCGCGGTCTACGAACAGGCTGGTGATGACGCGATGCAGGATGGTGGCGCCGACCTGGCTCTTGATGTCGTCGCCCAGCACGGGCAGGCCGGCATCCTTGAATCGTTTGCCCCAGTATTCGCTGGATGTGATGAAGACCGGGATGGCATTGACGAAGGCGCAGCCCGCCTCGATGACCTGTTCAACGTACCATTTGGTCGCCATTTCGGCGCCAACCGGCAGGTACGAAACGACCACATCGGTCTTGGTCTCTTTCAGCAGTTTGACAATATCGGCGGTTGGGCCGGGGGCTTTGGTGATGACGTGCGACAGGTATTTGCCGAGGCCATCGTGGGTCATGCCGCGCACAACAGGCGCGTTCAAATGCGGCACTTCGCTGAACTTGTAGGTGTTGTTTGGTTCGGCAAAGATGGCTTCGCTCATATCTTTGCCAACTTTAGTAGTGTTGATGTCAATGCCAAGTGTAAATTCCACATCGCGGATGTGGTAACCGCCCAGGTTAACGTGCATAATTCCGGGGACGGTGGCATTATCGGGCGCATTCTTGTAGAATTCCACGCCCTGCACCAGCGACGAGGCGCAGTTTCCCACGCCGATAATTGCAACTCGCACTTTCTTCTTACTCATGCTTTTATCTCTCCTTACGATTTTGTTAGGCTTCCGTTTCCTGCGCCTGGGTTTTGCGGGAAAGACCAGTGATTATACCGGTCAGCCTTGCGGATGAAGTATAATTTTAATCTACTTCGCCCTCTTAAACCATCGGCAAAAAGATTATGGATACTCAATTAAAACGGATGCAGCGGCTTATCGAAATAGGCCGCAAACTGAATTCGGTTACAGAACTGCGCGCCTCGTTGCTGTTAATCTTAGGCGCTGCCACGGAACTGACCGAGTCAGTTGGCGCGTCCATCCTCGAGCCAGAAGCGGATAGCAAAGACCTGCGTTTCCTGGTCAATACACCCGATTTGCAAATGCTCCAAACCTTGCTCATCCCCATCGAAGAGAGCATTGCCGGGTTAGCATTCGGCAAACAAGAGACAGTTGTCGTCAACGATGTTAGCGAAATGCCCCTGCACTCCAAACGCGCCGATGAATTAAGTGGATTTCCAACCTATTCTGTGGTTGCCTGCCCAATCTTGTTTCAGGGGCAGGTCTTGGGTGTTTTAGAAGTCATCAACAAAACCGGCGGGTTTGAGTATAACGGGGAAGATGTCACAATCCTGGAGACACTTTCTGCCTATGCCGCGCTCGCCATCCAAAACGCGCGCTTGCAGCGTCAACTTCAAGATGCCCAAGAAGACACCCAGCGGCTCGATAAGATGAAAACCGATTTCGTGGCAATCACCTCCCACGAACTGCGCACCCCACTAGGGCTGATTCTCGGTCATTCCACCTTCCTGCGCGAACTGATTGGCGAAGACCACAAAGAACAGCTAGATACCATCATTCGCAACGCCATGCGCCTGAAAGAAATTATAGACAGCATGACCCGCGTGCATAACATTCAGACCGGGGTGGCCCTGGTGAAACGGCGCACGGTTTCGGTGCGGAAATTAATTCTCGGCGCGCTAGATATTGCTCGCAAAGAGGCCGAATCCAAAGGCGTAACGCTCGGCTTCGACATCGAAGATTCAGATTTGATGATTGAAGGCGATGCCGATAAGATTGGGGTTGCCATCCTCAACCTTGTCCAAAATGGTGTGGCGTTCACCAACCAGGCCGGCCATGTTTTTGTGGTGGCTGAAGAAGTGCCAGGTTACGTCAAACTTTCCATCAAAGACAACGGCATCGGCATTCCGGCCAAAGACCTACCCCACATCTTCGAACGCTTCTACCAGGTAGAATCGCACCTCACTCGCAAACATGGCGGCATGGGCATCGGGCTATCGGTTGCCAAAATGAACATAGACCTGCTCGGCGGGCGCATCTGGGTAGATAGCGTCGAGGGCCAAGGCAGCACCTTCACCATCTTGCTGCCGCTCAACCCCGACCAGGCCAGGGCTGCCGATAAAGTTTTCATCAGCGAATGAACGTCTCACTTGTCATCGCCGGGCAACTCCGCCGACAGTTCCTTATCCCTCCCGAAGGCAAACCGCTTTTAGACAAACCGGGAGGGAATTTGTTATATGCCGCCGCGGGCGCGCGCCTATGGGGTGACCCTGTTTCCCTGCTGGCACGCGTGGGTGAGGACTTCCCCAGCGGATGGCTGCGCAGTTTTCAGCAAAAAGGCATGGATATACGCGGCATCAAAATCATCCCCGCCCCCATAGACTTACGCTCCTTCATCGTCTACACCGATGAACGAAACTTCCAACGCTCCAACCCCGTCTCGCACTTTGCCCGATTGGGGCTGCCCTTTCCAAAAGGGCTGCTTGGCTACCAGCCGCCGCAAACCCAACAAAACAGCCGCTCCCAAGCCAATCCCGACTATCCCAAACTCTCAGACATTCCCCCCGATTACCGCGTCGCCAAAGCCGCCCACCTGGCCCCGCTCGACCTGCTCACCCACTCGCAATTAGCCACCGCATTTCGACATAGCGGGGTCGCCTACGTCACCATTGACCCCGACCCAGGTTACATGAACGCCAACTACCTCAACGACTTGCGCTCACTCCTGCAAGGCGTCACCGCCTTCCTGCCCTCCGAAGATGAAATCCGCAACCTGTTTTGGGGGCGCACCCACGACCTGTGGGAAATGGCCGAAACAACCGCCAGTTTTGGTTGCGACATCGTCATCATCAAACGCGGCGCGCACGGGCAATGCGTTTACGACCGCATCAGCAACCGCAAATGGGAAATCCCCGGCTACCCATCCAAATTCGTAGACCCTACCGGCGCCGGCGATGCCTTCTGCGGCGGCTTCCTGGCTGGCTACGCCGCCACCTTCGACCCTCTGCAAGCCGCCCTGCACGGCAACATCTCCTCGTCGTTTGCCATCGAAGGCAGCGGCCCCTTCTACCTGCTCGATTCCATGCCCGGCCTGGCCCAGGCGCGCCTGGCTTCGCTCAAAGACCTGGTGAGACAAGCATGACAACCCTCGAAAATATCCTCGAACTTGCAGTTCAAATCCAACAAATCTCTGCGCCCACATTTGAAGAAACAGCCCGCGCCCAATTTATTTTGGAAAAATTCCGTGCTGAAGGATTAACCGATATAGAATCCGATGCCAGCGGCAACGCCTTTGCCCGGTTAAGCGGCGGAAACCAACCCCCACTGATACTTTCCGCCCATCTCGATACCGTCTTCCCGGCTGGAACCTCCCTCGCTGCGCGCCGCGAAGGGAATCGCATCTATGGCCCAGGCATTGGCGATAACTCGCTGGGCGTGGCCGGGTTGTTTGGCCTGGTTTGGATGTTGCGTGAACGCGGCATCACCCTGCCTGGCGACCTGTGGCTGGCGGCAAACACCTGCGAGGAGGGACTGGGAGACCTGAAAGGCATGAAAGCCGTCTGTGAGCGATTCGGCCCAACCCCTATCTGCTATCTGGTTATAGAGGGCATGGCGCTCGGACACATTTATCATCGTGGCACGGGCGTGCGCCGTTACAAAATCACCGTCCACGCCCAGGGTGGTCACTCGTGGACTGATTTTGGACGACCCTCAGCCATTCACGAACTTTCAAAACTGGCCGCCCAAATTACGGCTCTCAAAGTCTCATCCGCGCCGCGTACTACCTTTAACATCGGACGCATTGGCGGCGGGACGAGCATCAACACTATCGCTCCCGAAGCCTGGTTTGAACTGGATTTACGCTCTGAAAGCGCGGCTCAGTTAAGCGAACTGGCGCGTCAGGTTGAGTTGCTGCTCGAAACGGGCAACCAGCAGTCAGCCCGCACAGGTACGCGGGTGGAGCGTGAAGTCATCGGCCAGCGCCCGGCGGGTGAGATTCCATCATCGCACCCAATCATCCAACTGGCGCAAACCACCCTGCGCGAACTGGGCATCGAACCACGCCTGACGGTTGGCTCAACCGACGCCAACATCCCGCTCAGCCTGGGCTACCCCGCCCTGGTGCTAGGCATTACGCGCGGCAACGGAGCGCACACCATCGGAGAATACATCGAAATAACCCCGGCAGCCGAGGGGATGGAGCATTTGCTGCGATTTGTAAGCAAAGCCTGGGGTGCGTAGGGTTTTACCTGCCAGAATCACGAGAGCCGGGGACGCCGACCCCGGCTCTCTTCCAAGGAGGAGAAGAGAAATCACTGTGCTTAATATAGCATGATGCCTTTTACATTGCTTGACGCTTACCATACGCTTTTCCTATGCTTACCCCACACCTCGGTTAAAGATGGGTTAACAAAAAAGGCTCTACCGCTTTTACAGGGAAAACCCCTAGGGGCGACCCGCCCAGCGCGAAAAATCATCATTTTATGCCGATATTCTCCGCGAAAACGTATCAGGTTATGCCCTGACAGGTCGCCCCTACCCCACCATCCCGCCAGAAACGGGGGACCCACAAAAAAGAAACCCCAGAAAAACAAAGTCCTCGGCATCAGGCTTGCCGAGGACTTTGCGTCAACTGAAAACTGTTTACTGATTACTGAATTCACTTCGCCTTGCCCTGGTTGGCGACTGCGGCGGCGGCTTTGGCGACCGCTTCGGCATCGCCCAGGTAATAACTCTTGACTGGTCTCAGGTCGGCATCCAGTTCATAGACCAGCGGGACGCCGGTTGGGATGTTGAGTTCGGTGATTTCGGCTTCAGAGATATTATCGAGATATTTGACCATCGCGCGCAGCGAGTTGCCATGCGCCGCGACCAGCACGCGCTGGCCCGATTTAATCATTGGGGCCAGAGTGCTGTGCCAGAACGGCAGCACCCGCTCCAGCGTAATTTTGAGCGATTCGGTGGCGGGCAATTCCTCGGGCTTGAGACCGGCATAGCGGCGGTCGAAGCGCGGGTGGCGCTCGTCATCCAATTCTAGCGCGGGAGGCGGGACATCGTAACTGCGCCGCCAGATTTTAACCTGCGCCTCGCCGAATTTTTCGGCCATCTCGGCCTTGTTCAGACCTTGCAGCGAGCCATAATGACGCTCATTCAACTGCCAGGCGCGCGCAACGGGAATCCATTCCAGCCCCATTTCTTCCTGAATGATGTTGAGGGTTTTGATGGCGCGTTTCAAGACCGAGGTGTAGGCGATATCGAATTCGTAACCGCCTTCCTTGAGCAGTTGGCCGCCTGCTTTTGCTTCGGCCATGCCTTGTTCGGTCAGGTCAACATCGGTCCAGCCAGTGAAGCGGTTTTCCAGGTTCCAGGTGCTTTGTCCATGACGGACGAGAACGAGTTTATATTTGGTTTCCATGTGATAAGTTTCCGATAGACAAGATAAACCGCCAGGCGCTTATGCTCCTAGCGGTCTGTATTTCAGAGTGGTTAGCGAACCGCCATCTCGGTATCGGGGTCAAAGATGTGGAAGTTGTCCATGTTGAAGGCAATTTCGACATCTTCGCTTACCCGGAACGTGGTGCGCGGGTCGACGCGGGCCACGAAGTTATTCGGGCCGCTGACCATGTAGAGGAAAATTTCATTCCCCATCAATTCGATGACATCCACTTTGCAGCCAAAGGTTTCGGCGTGAATGTTGGGCGGCAGGAATTTCGGGTTATGAATGTCTTCGGGGCGAATTCCAAAGACAACCTTCTTGCCATCCATCTCTTGGTATGGTTTGGCGCGGTGTTCAGGGATGGGCAGGGCGAAGTTGCCGGTATCCACAAACAGTTTGCCGCCATCGCGCTTGATTTTGGCCGGGAAGAAGTTCATCGCGGGTGAGCCAATGAATCCCGCCACGAACATATTCGCAGGCTGGTCGTAAAGCGTCTGCGGGGTGTCGAGCTGCTGGAGCTTGCCCTTATTGATGACCGCGATGCGGGTGGCCATCGTCATCGCCTCGACCTGGTCGTGGGTCACATAGATGAAGGTGGTCTGGAGGCGCTGGTGCAGCTTGCTGATGTTGGCGCGGGTTTCGACGCGCAGTTTGGCGTCCAGGTTCGAGAGCGGTTCGTCGAACAGGAAGACCTTCGGGTGGCGGACGATGGCGCGTCCTACGGCAACGCGCTGGCGCTGGCCGCCCGACAGTTGGCGCGGTTTGCGGTCGAGCAGTTCGTTGATGCCCAGGATTTCCGCCGCTTCGCCCACGCGCTGTTTGATTTCGGCCTTCGGCGTGCCGCGCAACTTCAGGCTGAACGCCATATTGTCGTAGACCGACAGGTGCGGGTAGAGCGCGTAAGACTGGAACACCATGGCAATATCGCGGTCCTTTGGGGCCACGTCATTAACTACACGGTCTCCAATCAAAATCCGTCCGCGCGAAATTTCTTCTAACCCGGCCAGCAGGCGCAGGGCAGTCGTTTTACCGCAGCCAGAAGGGCCGACGAACACCAGAAATTCCTTGTCCTGGATGTCCATGTTCAAGTCATTGACGGCCAAAACATTCCCAAACTCTTTTGTTACATGGTCATAAGTTACACTTGCCATTTCAGCCTCCGTTTCATGAAAATATAGTGATTTGATTATACGGCATTTTTCGTTTCATGTAACATGATTAATGTCATGTAACAAAATGTAACCAAAAATGAAACAACCGAAAAACCCCAAATATTTTGCATTTTCCCCTTTACGTTGTAGAATCAACCCATGCCCAACGAAGAAGTCACCCCCGTCCGCCAGCAATACCTCGATGCCAAACGCCAGCACCCCAACAAAATCCTGCTTTTCCGCCTGGGCGATTTCTACGAAACATTCGACGAAGACGCTGAAATCGTCTCTCGTGAGTTGGATATCGTCCTCACCTCGCGCCCGGTCGGCAGCGGGGTACGCGTCCCACTGGCGGGCATCCCCTACCACGCGCTCGACAACTACCTCATCAAACTCGTCGAAAAAGGCTACCATGTTGCCATCGCCGAACAGGTCGGCGAGCAGCCGGCAAAAGGCATCTTCCCGCGCAAAGTAGTGCGCGTCGTTACCCCCGGCACGCTCATCGAACCCAGCCTGCTCCCCGGCGACGCCAACAACTACCTCGCCGCTGTTATTATGGAGTCCAGCGGCTCTGCCACTGGAACCACTCGCGCCGCCATCGCCTACGCCGACATCACCACCGGTGAATTCGCTGTTACCGAACTCGACTACGCCGATGGCAACCCGCTTCGCGCCGAATTGACCCGCCTGCGCCCCGCCGAAATCATTCATCCCGACAATATCGCCCTCACCCCAACCCCTCTCCCGGTGGGAGAGGGGCATTGGACTCCCCTGCCCGCCTGGCGCTTCGAGCCAGGACGCTGCGCCGAAAGTATGCAGCGCCACTTCAACACATCCTCACTTGAAGGGTTCGGTCTCAAAAATGCCCCGCTCGCCACCCGCGCCGCCGGGGCCATCTTGGGCTATCTCAAAGAAACCGAACCCGCCTCGCTCGCCCTGCTCACCAGCCTGCGCCATTACAGCCTGGACGAGTTTATGACTCTCGACGCCGCCACGCGCCGTAACCTGGAACTTACTGAAACGTTGCGGGGCGAAACCAAAGGCTCCCTGCTCGGCGTGCTTGACCAGACCGTCACCCCAATGGGCAAACGCCTGCTGCGCCAGTGGGTCAGCCAACCCCTGCTCGACCTGGCAAAAATCGAAAACCGCCAAAACGGGGTCGAATTTTTCTTCTCCGGCGGCCTCATCCGCGCCGAACTGCGCGCCGCCCTTAAACCACTGGCCGATTTGGAACGCCTGACCAATCGTATTTTAAGTGGACATGCGCAGCCGCGCGACTTAGTGGCCTTGCGCGAAACCCTGCGGCAGATTCCTGCCATTTTGAATATTCTGCCCCTTGGGGCTGCGCCGATTCAAGCCACGCTGAAACGCCTGTCGCCGTGTGCCGAAGCCTTATCCTTGCTGGAAGAATCCATCGCAGACGACCCGCCAGCCACCACCCAAAACACCGGCATTATCCGCCTCGGTTATTCCGCCGAGTTGGATGGTGTCATCTCCGCTTCAGCTCACGCCCGCGACTGGATTAATAACCTGGAAGCCATTGAGCGCGAACGCACCGGAATCAAGACCCTCAAAGTCGGCTACAACAAAGTCTTCGGCTACTACATCGAAATTTCTGCCGGGCAGGCCGCTAACGCTCCGAAGGAATACATCCGCAAGCAGACCCTGGTCAACGCCGAGCGTTATATCACCCCAGAGATGAAGGAATACGAAACCCTGGTTCTAAACGCCGAGGAGCGCATCCGTGAAATCGAACTGCGCCTGTTCAAAGAAACCTGCTCTGCGCTATCTGGTCGGGCCGCGCACCTGCTTCACACTGCCCGCACCCTGGCTGAATTAGATTGCCTGTCTGCCCTGGCTGAAGTGGCGGCGTTGGCGGGCTATGTCAGGCCGAAAGTAAGCGATGATTTGACATTCGATATTCGAGATGGCCGTCATCCGGTCGTCGAATCCAGTTTGAAAGGTGAGAGATACATCCCCAACGACATCATCTTCGAGCCGGGCGAAATTGCGCGGGTCATCACCGGGCCGAATATGTCGGGCAAAAGCACTTTCTTGCGGCAGGCTGCTATCATCGGGCTGATGGCGCAGATGGGCAGTTTTGTTCCGGCAGATTCGGCAAAAATTGGGCTGGTTGACCGCATCTTCACCCGCATTGGCGCGCAAGATGAGATTCACGCTGGGCAATCTACCTTCATGGTCGAGATGATTGAGACCGCCAACATCCTGCACCATGCTACGCAAAGGTCGCTGCTGATTCTGGATGAAATTGGGCGCGGAACCAGCACCTACGATGGTGTTTCTATTGCCTGGGCGGTGGTCGAGTACATCCACAACCACCCGCGCCTGCGCGCCAAGACCCTGTTCGCCACGCATTACCATGAGCTTACTCAACTGGCCGATTTGCTCCCCGGTGTGCGGAATTACAATGTGGCAATCACCGAGGCCGAGGGGAAGGTCGTTTTCCTGCACAAAATCATCCCCGGTGGGGCAGACCGCAGTTACGGCATTCACGTTGCCCAACTGGCGGGGCTGCCGCGCCCCGTCATCCAGCGCGCAGGTGAGATTATGTCTGAGTTGGAAAAAACATCCGGGCGGGCCGTCAAAATCAACCCGGTAGCGGCGCAGCAAATTGCCCTGTTCCCCGAAACCAACCCCCTGGTTGAAGAAATCAAGGGGCTGGATATCAATTCACTGTCGCCCATCGAGGCATTGAATAAGCTGTTCGAGTGGCAGAAAAAATATGGGTAAACCTGCGGTAGGTTCGATAATCGTCAAATCAGATTCAGACAGGCAGGCGAAATACACAGAACGCCTGGCGTTCATAGCACCTTTCGTGCTGTTGTTGGCATCCATCGCTTTTTCCTATTCTGCGGCAACAGTCATTTCGCCGCCAGAACAGGTTATCCGAATCTCGCTGGTGCTTACGCTATTGCTAAGTATCTTAACCTGGCTGGCGCAAAAAACGCTGCGTGACGCAAAACTAGCGAGCCTTTTGCTAACAATTGTTGTTTTGGGCGTTTGTTCGCCTTACCTGTTTGTGTTTGTTTTCCTGGGCTTGCTGGCGTTGACGGTTGTTTCGTTACAGATTTATAAAATGGCGGCAAAGGTCAGCGCAGCCCAGGTTGCGTTGGCAGATGTCAATGCCCTGGTCAGCCTTATCCTTTTTATTTATTATGCTATTGTGGTCTATCAGAAAATTCCCAATCTCCCCGATTTGTATTATAAAAATGTCGATTCTAAAAATGAAGCCACGCTCTCTGGTTTGGAGATGAAAAACCCGCAGCCAGATATTTATGTGATTGTGCTGGATGGATATGGCCGCGCGGATGTGCTAAAAGAATATTATCAATATGATAATGCTGTTTTTGAGCAATCCCTGAAGGCAAAAGGTTTTATCATACCGTCGCAAAGTTATTCCAATTATGCCAAAACCACCCTGTCTGTGCCTTCGATGCTCAATATGGATTATATCCATTCACTTATCCCTGGGTTAGAAGACCGGCCAAACTGGTGGCTTGCAAAGCCATTAATAACGAGAAGTAAAGCGCGAATTTTCCTGGAACAAGAAGGGTATCAGTTTGTAACGGTCATATCCAACTGGGGTATTACAAATATCACAGATTCGGATATATACCTTTCTCCTTCTCGAATTTTGTTGAACGATTTTGAATCATTTGTACTGAACAGCACTCCGCTTTCGGTTGCCTTGCCGCTGTTCAAGAATGTTGCCATTCTGCCAACGTTCGCATCTCACCGTGAGATGATATTGTATAATTTTGAGACTCTTGCAAAAATTCCTGAATTGCCTGGGCCAAAATTTACCTTTGCGCATATCATCGCCCCGCACCCTCCCTTTGTATTCGATGCCCAGGGTAACCCTATAGAACCAGATTATCCGTTCAGTTTCAATGATGCCAATGATTTTCCACATGAAAAGCTTTCATACCAGCAGCAATACATTGCCCAACTTCAATTTGTCAACAAAAAGGTTGAGACGCTGGTAGATACACTGCTCAACAACTCAGCCACTCCGCCAATCATCATTTTACAGGCCGACCATGGCCCAGGCCTGATGACCGACTTGAATTCATGGCAAAATACCTGCCTGCAAGAAAGGTTTGCTGTGTTTTCGGCGTATTATTTGCCTGGAATTGACCCCAGCAATGTCCCAAATGACTTGACGCCTGTCAATCTGTTTCGTGTTGTTTTCAATGAATACATGAATGCCGATTTGCCTTTATTAGCGAACCAGCAACACTATTCCACTGATACATTCTACGCTTTTCAGACGAAAGATGTTTCAGTCTATGTTGCTTCGTGCATGACCCGCTAGACGCGCCATCTAATATCAGCGACTACGAAAAACTTGCGAAGATTAGATGAGATGAGCGGACAATGATAATGGTTTTGCCTAAGCCCTAAATTTTTTGAAGACGGCGCGAAAGGAGTTACAAAATGTTTTATTCTGAATTGCCCAAAGAACTGGCTTATCTCGACCCTGGCTCAGGCTCAGTATTATTACAACTCGTCTTAGCCGTTCTCCTTGGGCTAGGTGTCTTGATACGTTCGCAATGGAAACGGCTCAAGGCGTTGTTTAAGAAAGATGAGCCTGACCATGATGACCAAGACAACGAATAGCGTTTTGCATAGCGCTTCCTTCCGAGACCCGAATGGTTTCTTGTTTACAAAAGATGGTGATGTATTTCGCCAAATCAATATACTTTACCAGGCTAATTATGAGTTTTTGTTGTCGTCAAAGTTGTACGAAAAACTGGTTGGCGTTAATTTGCTCATTCCCCATGTAGAAGTCAGCATCGCGCCACCGCATCCATCTGACGCCTATAAAGTTATTCAGCCAGAGCGCGTGACTTTCATTTCGTATCCCTATGAATGGTCGTTTAGCCAGCTGAAAGACGCGGCTCTCGCAACGCTCAAAATTCAAAAAATTGCGATTCGGCATGGGATGACGCTCAAAGATGCCAGCGCTTACAATATTCAGTATCACAAAGGAAAGCCAACTCTAATCGACACGCTTTCCTTTGAAATTTATAACGAAGGCGAACCCTGGGCAGCCTACAAACAATTTTGCCAGCATTTCCTGGCGCCATTGGCCGTAATGACAAAAAAAGATGCGCGACTGGGCCAACTATTGCGCAATTACATTGACGGTATTCCCCTTGACCTGGCAAGCCGATTGCTGCCAATAACAAGCCGATTTGACTTTGGGCTTTTAACGCACCTGCATCTCCATGCCCAGGCGCAAATTCGTTATGCAAATAAATCAATTACAGCAGCGCAAGCAAGCCGCAAAATGAGCAAACAAATTTTAGAAGAGTTGATTCTTCACCTGGAAAATACTGTCAAGAGCCTAAGCCTGAAACATCATTTGACAGAATGGGCAAATTATTACGAGATAACCAATTACAACCAAACTGCCTTTCAGCATAAGAAAGACTTGGTAATGGAATGGGTCAGGCAAACGGCCCCGCGCTTTGTTTGGGATTTGGGCGCAAATAACGGAGAGTTTACCCGCCTGGCATCCGATTCTGGAATTTCGGCCATCGCATTTGATATTGATGGCTCAGCGGTTGAACAAAATTACCTCCGGGTCAAGCGAGATAAAGAAGAAAACCTGTTACCGCTCTTGCTCGACCTCACCAACCCAAGCCCGGCAATTGGCTGGCGGCATTGCGAGCGCCAATCTTTACTAGAGCGCGGCCCTGCCGAAATGGTGCTCGCCTTGGCTTTAATCCATCACCTTGCTATTTCGAACAATGTTCCATTAGAAAACATTGCTCAATTCCTTTCAGAAGCAACATCCAAATGGCTGATTATCGAGTTTGTGCCAAAATCTGATTCGCAAGCGCAAAAACTGCTTGCCAGCCGCAAAGATATTTTTAGCGGCTATAACCAGGCTGAGTTTGAACATGCTTTTGGAAACCACTTTTCTATTCGGCAAAAAACAAAAGTCGATGAGACTGAACGCACTCTTTATTTGATGGAAAAGATGCTGCGTTTGTAGGGGCGACCCGTTAACGCCAAACAAACTTGCGAATGTGCCAAATTGTCCTGCCAAAAACATAGCATTCCATGCGCGGGGCGGGTCACCCCTACGTTCTAACATGCCGCAGCATCTTTTCGATGCGTTGATAGATTCTGATTAACGTCAGTTCGGGATAAGGGAACTCCGTGAGATAAACTTGAGTTTGCCAAC
>CAYLZI010000018.1:10968-24276 GCA_964388215.1 uncultured Anaerolinea sp. | reverse complement strand
CCTGCGCGTTGCGGCGGAGTTGGGCAAGGTTGACGACGAGGTGGGTGGGGCGGAGAGGAGTAACCATTGGGGATTTTCGATTGTTGATTGTGGATTTTCGGAGGGCGCGACACACTATCTGGCTCATCTCTCCCACTTACAGTCTCATGCGCGAGAGGAAGAAGGGCAACTGCTGCCGCCACCAGGGCCAATCGTGGTTGACATCGTGTCCCCAAAAATCTACCCGGGCGGGGATGCCTTTTTCGGCCAGGATTGCTTTCATGGCGCCTGCATCGGCGCGCATGTCATCTTCCCAGGCACCCTGCCCGGCGCAGATGATAATCTGGCTCTGACGATATTGTTCCAGCATGTTTGAGTCGTTTAGCCCGGGCAGGTAAGCCAGCGGGCTGTTAAAGTAGACGTTATCGTCCATGTAATCGCCAACAAACATGCGCAGCTGGAATAGCCCACTCAAGCAAATCAGGCCGTCGAAGATGCCTGGATGCCGGAAGAAGAAATTCCCGGCGTGATATCCTCCCATGCTGCAACCGGTGGTGATGAATTTTTGGGGGTGATGGTTGCAATGCTGGCGGATGAATGGGACGACTTCGTTGACGATGTAGCGGCCGTAATCTTCGTGGCGGCGGGCGCGGTCGGCGGGGTGAACGTAGGGGTTATCCCAACTCTGGCTGTCAACGCTGTCTACCGCGAATACTTTTATTTTCCCATCTTCAATGAACCCGGCGATTGCTTCTATCATGCCGAAGTTTTCAAAGTCATAGAACCGTCCCGATTGGGCGGGGAAAACCAGCACGGGTTTGCCCTGCCAGCCATAGACTTTTAATTCCATGTCATGCCCCAGGAAGGGGCTGTGCCACTTGTGATATTCAACCTGCATGGATTTATGTCTCCTGAATGTAGGCCACCATGCGTTCGACTTCGCTTAACTGTGGAGAGCGAATCAGGTAACCATAATTGCCCAGGGCGGCGCTGAAAACGCCGCTCAAGGCTTCGTGATGGACGATGGCGCTTCCTAACTCGGCCAGGATTTGTTCGTGGTTGTGGCGATAGGGTTTGTTATTTTTACGACCCGCGTAGGCGCAGTGATACGGGCGCTCGTTGTTGACCTCGAATCGGTTATTGATGATGACATTTGCCCATTCACGGTAAATATCGGTGTCGTTGGCGTAGTTAAACATGTCGGTCGTCAGGCCGCCGGGCGGGCGCATGTTGACTTCGAGGGCGACCAGTTTCCCGTTGGGCGCTCGGAAGAATTCAAAGTGGAAAAAGCGCGCCCGCAGGTCGTAGATTTTGGCGATCGAACGGCCAGCGGCTTCCAGGTCGGCGGGAATATCGCGCAGCGAGACGTAGTAAATATCTGTATCTGCATTAACCGTTTCCATGATGCCGTTGCTGTAGCAATGCGCAGTGTAAAAAACAATCTTGCCATCCTGGTCTGCCAGGCCGTCGAAACTGAAAATTTGCCCCGCTATAAATTCTTCAAAAATATAGGGGATGGGAAGTTTATCGTTCCAAAAGAGCCACAGTTCGTCGGGATTGTTGATTTTATAGGTTTGGGCCGCTCCTACGCCCACATCGGGCTTGGCAACTACCGGATACCCAACCTCGCTGATAAATTTTTCGGCAGCGCGATGCTCATGAATGACCTCGCCGCGCGCCACGTTCACCCCGGCTTTTATGAATTGCTTTTTCATCTCCGATTTTTTCTTGACCTGGGCAATATTCTCATTGTTGAAGCCAGGGATGTTGAAATCGGTTCGCAAGCGGGCTTCGGTTTCCATCCAATACTCGTTGTGCGAATCCAGCCCGTTGATTTTGCCGTAGCGATGCGTGAAATAACCAAGCGCGCGCAACAACTCGTCGTAGTTGTGCATGTTGTTGACGCGGTAATATTCATGGAGCGTCCGTTTCAAATCGGAAGTCAGGTGGTCATACGGTTCATCAGCCAACCCCAAGACTATGGCGCCGTAATTCCGCAAGTGAACGCAAAAACGATAATAATTGGGCGGGAAATGAGGGGAAAGGTAAACAAAATTCATGAATGCTCCTCCAGGTCTCTGCCAGCAGATGCCTGTTACTTACTAAACCAATGATTACAGATTACTAAATCACGTCCCCCAATCCCGCAAATATAAAAAATCATACCCCACCGTGCGGGTGGTGATTTTGGCGACGGGCGGCATGACGCGCTTGAAGTGGTTGCGGCGAACGCGGCGGACGACGGTCTCGACAAACTCGCGGCTGAAACCGGCTTCCACGCATTCTTCCGGGCTGTAGCGTTGGTCCACCAGCAGGTAGAGCAATTTGTCGGCTTCTTCGTAGGTGAAGCCGAGTTCCTGCTCGTCGGTTTGGCCGGCCCACAGGTCGGCGGAGGGGGCTTTATCTATAATGGGCTGCGGCACGCCGACTTCGCGCGAGAGTTGGCGCACCTGGGCCTTGTACAGGTCTCCAATCGGGTTGAGGGCGTGAGCCGAGTCGCCGTACAGGGTAGAGTAGCCAAGCAAAATTTCGGTTTTGTTGCCAGTGCCAATCACCAATCCCTTAAACGCCTCCGATTGGTCATAAAGCGTTATCATGCGGCAGCGCGCCATGATGTTGCCCTTGCGCATGGCCGACATTTCGGGGAATTTGGAAATCAGCCCGTCGGCCATCTCTGTGATGGGGATATCGAGATGCGGCACGCCCAAATTCTGGATGACCAGCATGGCATGGTCGAGCGAATCCTGCGAGGAGGTCTTGTACGGCATCCGCGCGCAGAGCAGGTTTTCTGGCCCAATCGCTTCAGCGGCGAGATAGGCCACCAGGGCTGAGTCGATACCGCCCGAAAGACCAAGCACAGCGCGCGAGAGGCCCGCACGGGTGATTTCGGTGTGGATGAAGCGCGTCAGCAGGCCCCGGACGAGGGATGGGTTGATGGACAGGTCAATGTTCATAAGTTTCCTTTGAAGCGAAGGCGTGCAAAATCTCCAGATTTTGCGCCAAAGCCAGAGACTTTGGACTCCATTTACCTTCCAAGAATCCGGTTCATTTCGCTAATGACCATCTCTGGCCGTTCATCCCTCAGCAGCGGCAATCTTGCGCGGGTGCGGCGAAGTTGGGCCAGGTCGATTTCGCGCAGGGTCAGGGCTTCGTCGTTGTAGGGCGATTGGGTAATCATCCGCCCGTCCGGGTCGAAGATGGTCGAGCCGCCGAAGAAGTTCAGGCCATCCTCGAACCCCACCCGGTTGGCGTGGGCGAAAAAGGAGGTGAACAGGCCAGAGTAGGCGCGGTTGACATCCTGCACCCACTGGGCCGAGCCGAGAATTTCGTCGGTGACGCCGCGCCCGGGCGAGGCGGAGGTCATCAGGAACAGGTCGGCCCCATCCAGCCAGAGGGTGTACGGCGAGGAAACGTGCCAGAAGTCCTCGCAGATGAGCATCCCGGCCCGGCCAAAGCGCGTGTCGAAGGCGCGGAAACAGTTCCCAGCGGCAAAGTAGCGCTTTTCGTCGAAAATACCGTAGGTCGGCAGGTACACTTTTCGGTGGACATGAACCACTTGTCCCGCTGAAAGATAGGCAGCCGAGATGAAATAGCGGTAGCGGCTGTCTTCTTCGACAAAACCGACGACCATGTCCAGGTTTTTGGAAGCCTGCAGCAGGCGGCTAAAAAGCGGGTCATCAGCAGACGGGCGGATGGCAACCGTCGCAGCGATATCCTGCAAAACATAGCCAGTGAGCGAAAGTTCGGGGAACACGACCAGCCCCGCCCCGCCTTGCGCGGCTTCGCGCGCCAGGGCCAGGTGCTTTTCGAGATTGGATTCCACATCCCCAAGTTTGGTATTAATTTGGGCCAGCGCCAGGGTTAGTTTCATAACAAGTCTTGTGAGGGAAGTTGACGACAAGTTAATCTTATCATAACCGGCTTATGAGCAATCAGCATTTTCAGCGGTCTGTTTTTACGCATTCGTTAATCTTGCTGGCACGCGCGATAACCAACTCTTTCAGAATGGTGACTATTGGTTAATAAAAAAATATTCTTATAACGATAACGCATTAAAAGTTCGCAAAACATGATGATTATTCACAGCCTACAGATATTGACACTGCGCCATTCTGAAGGATAATGCGCATTCGTTATTTATCTTTCACCCTGGAGGTAGAGTGAACACCTGTCTGAAACTTGGAGAGCATTACATTGTTGACCTCTCCAACTGCAACCGCGACCTGCTTCTGGATAGCGAACGCGCCTACCAGACCTTTTCCCGCGCCGTTCATGCTAGCGGGCTGACGGTTGTGGACGAGGGTTTTTACAAGTTTAGCCCACATGGCTTTACTTGCTTTCTGCTGCTCGCAGAGTCTCATGCCAGCCTGCACGCCTGGCCTGAATATGGCTACTGCGCTATTGATTTGTTTACCTGCGCCATTGACAAAGACCTGCTCCCGCTCATCCAACAGATTCGGGATGCTTTGGGGGCGACCCATTTCAGTTTCCGCAAACTGGACCGCGATGCCGAACTGGCAGGGCGCATGTCGTTGACGTTTGCTTCACCCCACCTGGCGGAGGCCGTATGAGCATCTGGTTTACCGAAGAACTGCACCCCTACTATCGCAAATCATTGCGCGTCAAGCGCGTCCTGGCCGATGAGCAGACCGAATTCCAGCACTTGCAAGTGGTCGAAACCGAGTATTTCGGCAACACTCTTGTTCTCGATGGCATTATCCAACTGACCGAGCAGGACAATATGGGCTATCACGAGATGATTGTCCATGTGCCGATGCTGGCAGTCGGCGCGCCCAAGCGGGTGTTGATTGTGGGCGGCGGCGATGGCGGCTCACTGCGCCAGGCGCTGCGCTACCCCTCAGTAGAACAGGTCGTGGTCTGCGAGCTCGACCGGCGCGTGGTGGAACTCAGCCGCCAATACTTCCCAAAATTTGGCGACCCCTGGGCCGACCCGCGCGCCACCCTGCTGGTGCGTGATGCCTTCGGCTACCTGGAGGAAAACCCCGGCACGTTCGATGTCATTATTTCGGACACGACCGACCCCATCGGGATGGCCGAGCGCCTGTTTTCGGATGAATTCTACCGGCTAATGGTACGCGCCCTGGCCCCTGGCGGCGCGGCAGCCACCCAATGCGAACAACCCTACTTCGACACAGCCCTCATCAAAAGCATTTACCAATCGGCACGCGCGCTCACCAAAAACCCGGCCTATTACTACGCCCAAATTCCCACCTACCCCGGCGGCGGCATCGGCTTCATGTACGTCTCTGATACGCCCTGGACGAATGGACTCTCTACGCCCTACCCGCCCGGCGAGAACGAATACATCAACCCCGACGTGCATCGCGCCGCTTTTGCCCTGCCAGAGTTTTTTCGGAAAGAATTGTACAGATAAGAAATGCAAAAAGGTATCTAACAACCCAAAAAGTGGATACAATCTCTTTGGAGCGCGGGAGCAGCCTCCCAAATCTGGCGGCCAGCCGCCACACTCCAAAGGAAACCTATGGAAAAAAGCCCCTCCCAACAATTCATCCTTGGCATCAAGGATGAATTGCCTATTTTAGTTGGCGTTGTGCCCTTCGGCATGATTTACGGCATCCTGGCGCTCAGCGCCGGGCTAAACCCGCTCGATGCCCAAGCCATGTCGGCTGTCATTTTCGCCGGGTCTTCGCAGTTCATGATCGCGCAACTGATTCGAGAAGCAACCCCCTGGCTGGTCATCATCGTCACCGGTTTCATCATCAACCTGCGCCACGCGCTTTATAGCGCAACCATCGCTCCCTACATCAAACACCTGCCCCAACGTTGGAAGGTCCTCCTGGCTTACCTGCTAACCGACGAGGCATTCGCCGTTGCTGCGCTCAATTACCAGCGCGAGGGCGTTACGCGTTTTGGTCACTGGTATTTCCTGGGCGCCGGGCTGGCATTGTGGACTTCGTGGCAAATCAGCACGGCGGTTGGCATTTTCCTCGGCGCGCAAGTGCCCGAAGCATGGGGGCTCGATTTCACCCTGCCGCTGACCTTCATCGCTCTGGTCGTGCCTGCGCTCAAAGATAAGGCCGGGGTCGTCGCCGCCATCACCGCCAGCCTGGCCGCGCTCTTATTTTTTGGGCTGCCCTACAAATTAGGATTAATCGCCGCAGCCGCGCTCGCCATCGCCGCTGGGATGTGGATGGAGGCGCGCCAATGAACATATGGATTGTGATGATTACAGTCGGTCTGTTGACTTTTCTGACCCGCTTATCATTTATCGCCCTTTTAGAGCGGATTAAACTGCCTGCGGCCTTCCAGCGCACGCTGCGCTTCGTGCCGATTGCCGTCCTGAGCGCCATCATCGCGCCGGAAATAGGATACCCGGACAATGCGCTTTTTCTCTCTCCCCAAAACCCGCGCCTGCTGGCAGGCGTGGTCGCAACCCTGGTGGCCTACTTTACCAAAAACGTGGTCTGGACGATTCTGGCGGGGATGGCAACCTTTTGGGTTTTGGGACTGTAGGACAAGATAATATCTTGTCTACGTTCTACTTCAAACTCAACACTTCATAAACCGGAACAGACTCGCGTTTGCCTTTGACCGTCATTGGCTCCATTTGCAGCACGTTAATCTGGTCTTTCACCCGCTCGTAGGCATCGTGGCTGATGACGATTTGGTTTTTCCCGGCGTTTTCTTGCAAGCGTTTGGTGGTGTTAACGCTGTCGCCAATTGCCGTATACTCCAGGCGTTTTTCGGTGCCAATCAGACCCAAAACTGCGTCGCCACAATGGATGCCGACCCCAAAAGCCAGGTGCGCTTCGGGCGGCAGGATGGCGTGCAATTCGGCGATGCGGTCGCGTAGTTTGAGCGCAGCGCGCACGGCGCGCAGGGTATGGTCGGGCTGGGGGATGGGGGCGTTGAACCAGGCCATCACAGCATCGCCCAGGAATTTATCAATCGTGCCTTCTTCATCCAGCACGCATTCGGCCCCGGCGGCCAGATAACGGTTCAAGACCGAAACCAGTTGTTCTGGCGAGAGCGTTTCGCTGAAACTGGTAAAGCCACGAATATCGGCAAACAGGACGGTGATGTCGGTGCGTTTACCGCCCAGCGCCAGACCGTTCGGGTCAATCTGCTGAATTACCGCCGGGGAGACCATGCGCTCGAATAGCTTGCGCTGGGCCTCCAGGCGTTTGCGCTCGGTCAGGTCATCGAGCACGATGGCGATGCCTTGCGTGGTCTGGTCGGCATCTTTGAGCGGGGAGAGATTGAATCGCCAATCCACTGTGCCGCGTTGGGGCAGGTTGTGGCTGATTTCGAAATCGGCGATCGGGGTATCGGTAGCGCGAACAGCAGTCACCTGCAAAATCAGGTCGTTGGCAATCGAAGGCAGAATTTCGTCGATTTTACGTCCCAAAATCTGGGGGATGGTTTGCCCCAAGATGTTCTCGGCGGCACGATTACACAGGATGACCTTATCTTCAATATCTGCTGTGATGACGCCGCTGGCGATGGATGCGAAGATGTTGTCCATCATGTTCTTCAGTTCGGTCACTTCGGCCAGGGTGCGGCGCAGCGAAGCGAACAGGCGGGCATTATCAATGGCGATGGCGGCCTGGTTGGCAAATGCGCCCAATAAGTCGCGCTCCGACTCGGTGAAAATACCGCTGCGGATGCGGTTATCGGCGTAGATGACGCCAATCAGGTCGTTTTTGACTTTGAGCGGTACGCATAAAATAGAGCGCAGGTTGAAGGCGATGATGCTTTCCTGCCCGCCAAAACGCGGGTCTTCCTGGGCGTTGGTGGTCAAGATGGCTTCGCCGGTCTCGATAACGCGTTGGATGACGGTGCGGCTGACGGCGTATTCGCTCTCGTTGAGCGATTCCTGTTCCCAGTTGCGGGCAATGCGGGTGGACATCTGCCCGGAATCATCGCGCAGCATCAGGAAACCGCGCTCGGCCTCGGTCAGTTTGATGATGTTATCCATCACAATTCGCAGCACCTGGTCGAGTTCAAGCGAGGAGTTAATCACCTGCCCAATTTCGGTGAGGGCCAGCAGGTTTTTGCGCTCTTCGGCAAAAGCAGCGACTTCTTGCGACAGGCGGTAAAGGCGGCTTTCAAGGTGTGACAATTCCTCCAGGGTGGTGGGCGGCAGGCTGCTGCGCATGGGCAGGACAGAAGAACGGATTTTCCCGGCGGCCTGGCTGAGGACCTTGATTTGTAAATCTACGCTGACGGGGGTTGAATCGCTCATACTTGCTGCTCTCCATTCATAAAACTTCGCCGCGCAAGCGCGCGCACGGCCTGGTAGCGTATGGCCCATGCGGCGCGCATGGCGGCTGCCGGGTTGGCTGGCTCTGGGGTGTAGAGTGTCTTTTCATGCGCGGCAACCAGGGTGTCAATTGATTCAGATGATTCGGGAAGGAATTCCTTGAGCAAAGCGGCTCTTTCTAACGCGGTTACATCTTGCGGCTGCGGTTTACCCAACCAGGCCAATGCCTGGTTGATGGCATGGAATGCGCGTTCTACAGAAGTGACTTCACTCCATCTTACCCAATCTTCTAACCAATGCGGCGTATTAAAATTGTAGCGAATATAGATTTTCTTAATTGCATTCGGTATGTTTTGCGTAAAGTAATACCGGCGTTCTAGCCGCCACGCGCCTACCGCCGCGACCGATAGGATTGCCGCCAAAATTATAACCCACAGCCACTGTAATCGGAGCAGAAATATCGTATTGGCGGATGGCGTTTCGTTGGCTGGCTGGGATGGCTGCGCGCCATCGCCGGTCAGCAGGGAATCTTCCAGGCTGGGGCGTTCCAGATTCCCTTGTCTGCGCAGCAGCTCGTCATCATTTACATCTGCTGGTTCTTCGCCGCTTGGCCTGTAGATGACATCCAGGCTGGCCGTAGGTTCAAATTCCACCCAGCCGATGCCCGAGAAGTAGACCTCGGGCCAGGCATGAGCATCTTTTGCCTTGACCTGGTAGTAACCGCTCGATTGGTACTCTCCGGGGGCGTATCCCACCACCATGCGGGCCGGAATGCCTGCTGCCCGTAGCAGCAGCACCTCGGCGCTGGCATAGTAATTGCAAAACCCACTCTTCCAGGTAAACAGGAACCAATCTACCGGGTCTACGCCAACCGGGGGGGGCGAAACTTCCAGGTTGTATTCCATTTCGGCGCGCAAATAATTGGTAATGGCGGCGGTTTTGTCGTAATTATTGTCATAGTCCCTGGTCAGGCGGTCTGCCAGCCGTTGAATATCTCTTGAAAGGTCATCGGGCAATTTCAGGTAACGCTCCACGACCCAGTCGGGGTAAGATTCTGGGGCGGCGCGCATTTCTTTAATGGTGGGTTCTAAAAGCGCGGCGCGCGCCTGGTATTGGTCTCCATTCAAAACAGGCGCAGAAACCGACCAGCTGAACAAGTCATACGCATCATCCCGAAACGGGTTGACCTGGAACACGCCAGAGCGGCTTATCCAAAGCGGGTAGCCAGGCGTTGCCAGCAGGGAGGAGGGGGACGATTGCCAGTTGAAAATAAAATCCAGTTCCTTGTCTGCTGAAATCCCAGCCAGGATGGGGGCGTCGCTTTCAGGAGAAAACGGGACATTTTCGCTGTCCGAAAGCGCCCAACTTCCGTTTTGATAGGTATCGTACACGCGCGCGCGCCAATACAGCCTGGCAGTCGTAAATTCAGACGGTCTGACCCTGAAAATCTCGGTATCACCTTGCTGGGCATTTTGTCCCAGGCTCATCGTGCTGCCATACAGTTCGCCAGGGATAACCGCCTCGCCACCTTGCAGGGATGCGAGCAGGTCATCGAGCCGCCCACGCGTTTTCTCAAAAGGTTGATTGATTTCTTTCCAAATACGCGCCACCGCCGGAATGGCTGCTGCTGGGGTGGGGGCCGCCCACGCGAAAAAGACCACCAGCAAGGCAGTTATTAGCAGGCCGCGAGCCATGTCGAACACTGGTTCATCGCCTACAAAGATATGCTTCTTTTGCCAACGTTTTCGATTTTCGATAAAATTTAACCGCCCTACCAGCAAAATTGCCAGCAGAAAGAAAAAACCCATTATCCAAATGCGGCCTGTTTCAGAAGAATCATAGTACTGCGCCACCAAAAGCGGCAGCGTAGCCGGGATAATTCCCCCCAGCGCGCTGGAATGCCGCAATACCTGGTACCCGCTAAAGGCCGCGATAAACCAGAATAGAATGCACATGGTGGTTACAAAAAAAAGCGAATCTGTAACCGGCTCACCGCGCCAGAAAGAAACATTGGTAGCAACCAGTCGTCCCGCCAGGCTGGCCAATTGCCCAAAGATGGCTCTTTCACCCTGAATCATCCCACCCAACACCCAGGGGAGAATCATGACGCTGTAACCAGCAAACAACCAGCGCAGGGCAGCTTTTCGGAATTGGCTGACGCCAAGCGAAAGCCCCAGCAACGTTCCCAAAATGGAGACCATCTCAACTTTCACCAACCCGGTTGCCCAACCGGTAATTGACAGCCGCGCTGCCGATACATAGACAAGCAGGGCAACCAGCACAACAATAGGCCAGTCCCAGGCGCGAATATTATTTGTTTTCATCACTCTTGAGTGTACAATATTGATGTCGGTCTCGTCAATTCTAAACTTGAAGATTGGGAGGTTTGTTATGGATGCAATCATCCAGGTCGGAATTACATTTGCCCTGTGGTTTCAGGGGCTGGGGGGGTGGCTTGAGATTCCGCTGAAGGGGTTTACTTTTTTAGGCTCTGAAGAGTTCTTCTTGCTGGCGCTGCCAATTGTCTATTGGTGTATAGACACCCGGATCGGGCTTCGCATAGGGCTGGCCTTATTGCTCACCGGGGGCTTGAACGCCATTTTGAAACTGGCCTTTTTTGAGCCGCGCCCCTACTGGGTCAACCCGCAGGTCAAAGCCCTTGTCTCAGAGACTTCCTTTGGCGTTCCATCGGGTCATGCGCAAATTGCTGCAGGCTTGTGGGGAATGCTGGCCTCGCAGATTAAACGTCCCTGGGCTTGGGCGGTTGCGACTTTCCTTATTTTGATGATAGGACTCTCGCGGCTTTACCTGGGAGCGCACTTTTTGCATGATGTCTTGCTCGGCTGGCTGCTTGGCGTGTTGGGTCTGTGGGCTTTGCTCAGTCTATGGGAACCCACTGCCGCCTGGGTTCAGACCAAGGCGATTGGGCAACAGGTGGGGCTGGCTTTCCTGTCCTCATTACTGATGCTGGCCCTCGGGGCAATTGCCTTTAGCGCCGCGAGCAATACCCCACTTCCACCTGAATGGACAGCCAATGCCCTGGCCGCCGGGGCGCACGAAATGCCTGCCCCAGTTTCATTCGACAGCGTCATCACCTTTGCTGCCACCCTGTTTGGGCTGCTGGCCGGCCTGGCCTGGATGCATCCCCGAGGCGGGTTTGATGCCGGTGGGGCGCTGAACAAGCGCATTCTCCGCTTTAGCATTGGGCTGGTAGGCGTAGCCCTCCTGTGGTATGGGCTGGGCGCCGTCTTTCCGCGTGGAGAAGATATCATTTCATACACCTTCCGCTACCTGCGCTATGCGCTGCTTGGCGGATGGGTGAGCGCCGGCGGCCCCTGGGTTTTCATTCGCCTGGGGCTGGCCAAACCAAACCAGCCTAAAAACCGGTAAAGCCTGTTCGCGCAAAACAAAAAGGGCGTCCTTTTCAGGACGCCCTTTTTGTTGGTACAAATTACTTGCGGCTCATCGCATCCATCACGGCAATGGCGGCCACTTCTACAATATCGTTGACTTCATCGCCGGTTTGTAAGACGTGGATGGGCGCGCCCATGCCGAGCAAGATGGGCCCAATTGCCTTGGCATTGCCCAGGCGGTCTAGAAGTTTATATGCAATGTTGGCGCTCTCGAGCGAGGGGAAAACCAGCACATTGGCATCTTTCACCGCGCTGAACGGGAATCGCTCTTCGACAATTTCGGGCACAACAGCGGTATCGGCCTGCATTTCGCCATCAAACACGAAATCGGGGCAATGGGCTTTGGTCAACTCGAGTGCCTTGCGAACTTTGCTAGAAAGCGGGTGCGGAGTTGAGCCAAAGTTAGAGAAGGACAGGAAGGCTACGCGCGGTTCGATTTCCAGTTGGCGGGCAAAATTGGCGGCCAGGCAGGCAATTTGCGCCAGGTCTTCGGCGCTGGGGTCAATGTTGACAGTGGCATCGGTAAACAGGTAGGTTTTATCGTCAACGACAATGATGTAGACCCCCGCGGCGCAGGAAATTCCAGGCGCGGTGTGGTGGATTTGCAGCGCCGGGCGGATGACTTCGGGATATTCGTGCGTCAGACCGGAGACGAAGGCATCGGCGTCGCCCAGTTTAACCATCATCGGGCCGAGAATATTTGGCTCGGTGATGTGTCTGTGCGCCTGGGCCAGGGTCATTCCCTTGCGCTGGCGCAGTTCGTAGTAAGCCTGGGCATATTTTTCCTGTTTTTCTAGACGGGCCGGGTCGACCGCTTCGGGCGTGAAATTCAGGTTAAGCAATTTGACTTTTTCGTTGATGATGTCGGGACGCCCAATCAGGATAGGATAGGCGATGCCTTCATCGACAACCTGGGCGGCGGCGCGAATGATTTTAGTCTCTTCGCCTTCGCCAAAGACCAGGCGTTTGGTGGCCTTGCTGGCGCGCGCCTTGTTCATGATGAAATAGCGCACGCGCTGCCCCATGCCCTGGCGGAAGGCCAGTTGCTCGCGATATTCGTCCAGGTCGATTTTTTTGCGCGCCGCGCCGGTTTCCATGGCGGCCTGGGCCACAGCGGGAGCTTCCCAAAGTAAGACGCGTGGGTCGAGCGGTTTGGGGATGATGTATTCATCGCTAAACTTCATGCTCTCCACTCCATAAGCGCGCAAAACGGAATCGGGCACGTCTTCCTTGGTGAGCCGGTAAAGGGCCTGGGATGCCGCGAATTTCATTTCCTCGTTAATGGCTTTTGCGCGAACATCCAACGCGCCGCGGAAAATGAAAGGAAAACCAAGCACATTGTTGACCTGATTGGGGTAGTCGGAGCGCCCGGTGGCAACAATCGAATCGGGGCGGGCTTCTTTGGCGGCTTCATATTTGATTTCAGGGTCAGGGTTGGCCATCGCAAAGATAATCGGGCGTTCGGCCATCGCCTTGACCATTTCAGGGGTCAGCACGTTGGCAACTGAAAGCCCGTAGAAGACATCCGCGCCGCGAATGGCATCGGCCAGGCTGCGGTGTCCTTTATCGTCGATAGCCAGCCTGTCTTTGTACTTGTTCATCCCTTCGGCGCGGCCTTTGTAAACCACGCCTTTGCTGTCACACAGCATAATGTTTTCGCGTTTCACGCCC
>CAYLZI010000018.1:2464-10870 GCA_964388215.1 uncultured Anaerolinea sp. | reverse complement strand
CGAGTTCGGCGCATGAAATAGCTGACGCGCCCGCCCCAGAGATGACAATGCGAATTTCATCATGCTTTTTACCGACCAATTCCAGCGCGCTCGCCAGCCCAGCAGATGAAATGATGGCTGTGCCGTGCTGGTCATCGTGGAAGACCGGGATGTCGAGCATCCCTTTGAGAGTCTCTTCAATGTAAAAGCATTCAGGCGCTTTGATGTCTTCGAGATTGATGCCCCCGAACGTGGGGGCAATGGCGGCCACAACTTTGATGATTTCATCGGGGTCGTGGGAATTGACCTCGATGTCGAACACGTCCACATCCGCAAATTTTTTGAATAAAACGCCTTTGCCTTCCATAACCGGCTTGCTTGCCAATGCGCCCAGGTCTCCCAGGCCGAGAATAGCCGTGCCATTCGAGATGACAGCCACCAGGTTGCCTTTGGATGTGTACTCGTAGGCCAGGTCGAGGTCTTTTTCGATTTCCAGCACCGGATGGGCCACGCCTGGCGAGTAGGCCAGGCTCAGGTCGCGCTGGGTGTCCATCGGTTTGGTCGGGACGATTGCAACTTTTCCCGGTTTGCCCTTCAAGCGGTGGTATTCAAGGGCATCTTCACGCGTGACGGTCAATTTAGCCATCAACATCCTCCTTTAGATTATGAGTATGTTGATTATGGCATAAATTTCGATTTGAAAATAGTTCTTTTTGTCACCTATTGCTGTGATGCTTGCCAGTATATTCTTTGCAATCATTTTGTATTTGAAAATCTGTACAAAAAAGATGGTAATTTGTTAACATTGCAAGTATAATCATTAAAACTTGTTAATTCGAGTGCCGCCTGACGATTTACGGCCACGCTGTTTGTACTTCCTGGATATGATATAGGCCTGCCCGCTCCAGATTTGCGGGTGTTTCAGAAGTCAACCCTTCCATAGATATTTTTATGATTGTCACAGGACGGGACGATATTCGAGGAACCGATTTCATAAAATAACTGTTGATTGGGTGGCATTGCCACTCGCCTCAGTGTACCTTCTCATCCCGTTTGCATTCAAACTGAGGGAAGGGCGTCTATCCAGGTATGTAACTCACAGCCGTGGCTTGCGCAGGCAGGTCAACGGTTGTGTGCTTTAATGCCAAAAATTACGGCGATAGAGGTTCAGAAAAAGAATCCAAACCGGGTAAGCATCTATCTGGATGAGCAATTCGCCTTTGGATTATCCCGCATTGTAGCCGCCTGGCTCAAAGTGGGCCAAGAATTGGGCGAAGAAAAAGCCGCCACGCTGCGGGGAGACGACGCACGCGAGGTTGCCATCCAGAAAGCCCTGCATTTTTTGGGGCATCGCGCCCGCTCGATGCGTGAAGTCCGCGAAAATTTGCAAAAGCACGAAATCCCTGAAGCGGTGATTGAGTTGACGCTCAATCGGCTGCAGGAAGCCGGCCTATTGAATGACCAGGAATTTGCCCAGGCATGGGTGGAAAACCGCAACACCTTCCGCCCCCGCTCCCGCCGTGCGCTGGCTTTGGAATTGCGCCGTAAGGGACTCGCTGATGATGTTATCGAGCAAACCCTGGAACAAACAATCGATGAAACATCGCTGGCCCGTGACGCGGCGCGAAAATACCTGCGCAAAGTCCAGGGATTGGACTGGCCCAATTTCCGCAGTAAACTGGGTGGTTTTTTGGGCCGGCGCGGATTCTCTTATGATGTTGTGGCGCCGGTGCTGCGCGAATTATGGGCAGAAATGCGACAGAATCTTGCACCCAGGCACGAGGTAGACGAGACCTATCCTATTGAAAACGAGGAATGAACCATGAACGGCCCGATTATTTTCCTACTCGAAGTCCTGACTTTGATTGCAGGCTTTGTTGCGGGCTATTTCTTCAACCGTTATCAGGCTGAAAAGAAACGGCGGGAAGAGCAAGCAAAAGCCCAGGGCATTATCCAGGAAGCGACTGATAAAGCCAGTAAAATCGAACTGGACGCCCGCGCCAAAGCGTTGAAAACTGTTCAGGAGGGCGAAAAAGACATCAACCAGCGGCGCAATGAACTTAACCGCGAAGTAGAGCGGCTCGACCGTCGCCGCAGCGAACTGGACGGGCGCGCCGAGCGGCTGGAGCAACGCGAACAAAACCTGAACAAACGTCAGAGCAACATTGACCGGCGCGCCAATGAGGTGGATAAAATCCATGCTCAGCAGATGGAAAAACTCCAAGAAATTGCGGAGATGAGCCGAGATGACGCCCGCAAAATTGTGCTGGCGGATGTGGAGCAAGAATCGCGCGGTGATATGGCGCGCATTATCCGTCAGGTAGAAGCAGAAGCGCGCGAAGAAGGCGAAAAACGCGCCCGTAAGCTGGTTGCCGACGCCATTCAGCGCGTGGCATCTGAGCATGTGTCTGAAGTCACTTCGGCTGTTGTAACGCTTCCCAACGAGGAGATGAAAGGGCGCATTGTGGGGCGCAATGGGCGCAATATTCGCGCCTTTGAGCAGGCCGCCGGGGTAGACGTGATTGTGGACGATACCCCTGAAGCCGTAACCATTTCATGCTTCGACTCGGTGCGCCGTGAAGTCGCCCGCCGCGCCCTGACCCGCCTGACGCTGGATGGGCGTATTCACCCGGCGCACATTGAAAAAATCATCGAAGATGAAACCAAAGCGGTGCAAAAAGTCATTGCTGAGGCTGGTGAGCAGGCCGCTTTTGACGCCGGTATTGCCGGGCTGCATCCTGAAGTACTGCGCATGATGGGGCGTCTGAAATTCCGGACATCTTATGGGCAGAACCAACTGGCCCACGCTGTGGAAGTGGCAAAACTGGCCGGAATTCTGGCCGCCGAGTTGGGCGCAAATGTCGAGTGGGCAAAGCAGGGTGGATTCTTGCATGATATCGGCAAAGCGATGGACCATAACCAGGAAGGCACGCACGCCAGCCTGGGCGCGGAGTTTTGCAAACGGTATGGCGTGCATCCGGTGGTTGTCAATGCGATTGGTTCGCATCACCACGAGGTAGAGCAGGAAACCATCGAGGCGGTAATTGCTGAATCGGCGGATGCGATTTCGGGGGCGAGGCCAGGCGCGCGGCGCGAAGACCTGGAAGCCTACATCAAACGCATCCGTACGCTCGAAGATATGGCAACCTCGTTTACGGGCGTTTTACAAGCCTTTGCTATCCAGGCTGGGCGCGAAGTGCGCATCATCGTCCGCCCAGATGAAATTGACGACCTGGCCTCGACCCGCCTGGCGCGTGATATTGCCAAGAAAATTGAAGAAACCATGCAGTATCCCGGCCAGATTAAGGTGACTGTCATCCGCGAGACGCGTGCGGTAGATTACGCGAAGTAGGCGGAAGTGATAGACACATAAAAGCGGAGAGACACAAAACAAAAAGAGACCGGCGATACCATTTGCCAGTCTCTTTTTGTTCCAGTGCCTCGTCCCCTGTATCCCTATTTCCTTGTCTATTTGTCTACATCAGTATTCCTGCACGAATGGATTGGAGACTTTTTCCTCGCCGGCAGTGGTTTCGGGGCCGTGACCAGAGAGCAGGCGAGTTTCATCGGGCAGGGTGTAAACCTGGGAGCGAATGCTGTGAACCAGGCTCTCCCAACTACTGCCGGGGAAATCGGTACGCCCCACGCCCCCGGCGAAAATCAGGTCGCCGCAGAAACATACACGCTCGGCGGCGCAGTATAAAATGATATGGCCGGGGGTATGCCCGGGAACGTGGCGCGTCTCGAAAGTGTTGGCGCCAAGTTTCAGCGTTTGGCCGTGCATAAAGTCGATAGATGGCTCTGGCCCGGGGTCAATGCGGAAGCCAAACATGCGCCCGCCGCCACCTGCCCGCCACAAAGCGTGGTCTGCCGGGTGCAAGGCCACCAGCGGCAGCGGGTTCAAGGCATCGGCAATTGCCGCGGCTCCGCCGATATGGTCAAAATGGGCATGGGTGTACCAGAGATGGCCGATTCTCCAGCCGCGTTTTTGCGCTTCGACCAGGATGATGTGCCCATCCCAGGCGGGGTCAACGACAGCCGCTTCTTTTGTCGCCGGGTCGGCGATTAAGTAGGCGTTGGTTTGAACCGGGCCGAGGGCGAAGGAAACAATCTCAAGCATGGCAATCCTTTCGAGGCGAGAACAGGTAGCTGATAACAATTGAGATTAGTATCAGGCCGATGGACAGGGGGTAGATAAAGGCCGGGTTCCAATCAAACAGCAGGCCGGCCAGCGGGGGGGTGAGGATAAAGACAATCGCGTTGACCGTTTCCATCGTTCCGTAGGTCAAGCCCATTTGAGAATCATGCACCAGGTCGCGCGCTTGCGCCATTGCCATAGGACGCGCAGCGCGAAAGCCGCCGAGCAGGAAGTAGCCGAGCGCGAACGCCGACAGGCCTGTGCCTTGCCAAATGGATACGGCGAACAGCGCCACCAGGGCTTGCGCAACCAGAAATCCATAACGCGGGTTGGCGCGGCTGAGCAAGAGCGCCATAGATGCGTTGCCCAGCGCGCCCGCAGTGAAGACGAGGCCGGTCTGGGTGAGCGAAAGGTTGCGCACGCTCTCCAGAAAGTTGGGGGTGAGCGGAACAGCCAGGTACATGGCGAATACAGCAAAGGCCATTACGCCCAGAAAGCCGATAAGCCGACGGTTTTTGCGCAGTCCGAGCGGGGGCGCCGATGGGTCATGGTGGTCAATGGGCTGGGCTGCAACCAGGCTGATAAATAGAGTGGAAACCACGAACAGGGCTGCGGCAACGAGGAAAGTGGTTCGCATTCCAAGTTGTTCGCCAATCCAGCCACCTGTGACTGGGCCAAAAGTCATACCGGCGCTAAAGGCAACCGTCGTTAACGAAAGTGCTGTTGCAACCGGCCATTTGCCGCGCGCGGCGGTGACATAACTGCTTAAGGGCGAGGAGACAAAGGCCGTCAGGCCGTAGAGGAACAGCCCGGTCAGGAAAAGTGGCAGAGCCGACCCGAAGCCCATCAGCACAGTGGCGGTCAAGCCAACCAGCCAGGCGGTGATGAGCAGGGGGCGGCGCCCAAATCGGTCAGCCAGCCGCCCGGCGGGAATGTGCGTTAGCGCCATCGAAAAGCCAAAAACGCCCAAAACCAGGCCGATTTGTGACTTACTCAAGAGAAATTGGTTATCGAGATAGATGGGGACGAAGTTGAAGAACATCCCTTCGCCAAATCCCCAGAGCAGGAGGGCGAAGGTGATAAAGAGCAAGTTGCGGTTCAAGTGGTTTCTCCAGTTGTCGAGGTCAGCGAGACGTTGGTGGCGCGCGACGATGTATCGGCTTATCTTTGCGCGACTGGTATTATCCTATAAAAATACCGATTCTTACGGAATTTGTGGTTTGCCATTCCAGCCCGATAATTTACATGTGCTCATTAGGGTATCAGCGGGTTAAGCGGAGTCACCACAAAATCTAACAGGGTCAGAAAAAATGCTTGTCCAGCAATTCCAAATCTAAAAAGGACGCGGACAAGCGCAGATGAGCGCGGATATTTTTTGAGCAGCCCGGCACAAAATTTTACGCAGACGGCATTCAAATTTATGGCAGCCCACCAAATTTAAAGTTTTTTTCGCGTTCTCCACGCATCTCCTGCGGGGGGCAGTCCGCGTCCAAATCGGCTTTTTGATTTCGGATTTAGAATTCTGATGCTCGTCCCAACCTTCATTTTCTTAAGTTTGTATAGTATAATTCAGGGTTGCAGACCAGCCCCAACAGATTACCGTTCCGGTGGTCATAAGGAGTTGACCAAGTGCCTGATGCGCAATGATTTTCATTGTTGTCTTCGTTCGTGATGGCGCTTGTGTTTGGCTGAGTCTGCGACCAGCCGTTTTTTATCTATCCCTTCGTAGAAGGGAGGTGAGTATAGCATGACGATTGTGGTATTACGCAACAATGAATCGCAGGACCAACTGCTCAAGCGCTTTCGCAAGAAGGTTGTTAAGAGCGGCGTCCTCAGCACCGTGCGCCGCAAACGCTGGTTCGTTTCCAAGAGCGAGCAGCGCCGCATGGACGAGAAAAAAGCAACCCGCCGTCTCAAGCGGCGCCAGGTGAAGTACACGGAATAAATAACCGGAGGTGTGTATGGCGAAAGAAGATGACAAACTTGTGGTGGAAGGAACAGTAATCGAGGCCCTTCCGGGTACCCAGTTCAGGGTGCGGCTGGAGAATGGTCACGAGGTTTTGGCCTACCTATCGGGCAAGATGCGCAAGTTCTACATTCGCATCCTGCTTGGAGACCGTGTCAAAGTGGAAATGTCCCCTTATGACCTGACTCGTGGGCGTATTACGTTCCGCCAGCGCAAGATGGCAGCAGCCCCCGTCGAAGAATAGCCATACACCAACACCCCGAAGTGAAGAGGGACGCCTTACAAGGCGTCCCTTTTGTACTTATTTCCGTGTTCACGCCGCTCACTGGCAAAACTTCGCCAGTCCCTGGCGGTCCAAAATCACAAGTTTGCCTGCCGGGCTTGCTGCTACAAGCCCCTGCTCTCGAAAAGTTACCATCACGTGATTAACGCGCTTACGCGAAGCCCCCACCAGGTCAGCAATATCGCTCTGCTTCAAAGTGATGGGGATTGTTACAGGGTTGTCTGGATTATGAGCATCAAGAGGATTATATCGGTCAGCAAATGCCAACAATTGACGGGCAACTCTTCCTTTGGCATCCAGGGTTGCCAGGGATTGAATCAATTCGTTGTTCATTCGCAGGCGCGTGCCCATGATGTTGACCAGATTGCGGGAGATGCGCGGAAACTCATCGAGCATCTGGTGGAAGGCGGTTTTATCCATCCATAACATTAAAGACTCTTCGAGCGTGACAGCGCTGGCAGAATGACCGGAACTGTCGAGCAGGCTGATTTCGCCCAGAGTGTCGCCTGCGCCGATGATGGAAAGAACCACCGACTGCCTATTAACCTGGTCAATGTAAATTTTTACCGTTCCAGACAAGATGATGTACACTGCCTCTCCTGGCTGTTCGGCCACAAGCACATTCGCCCCAGCCGGGAAAACCCTGCGGTGCGCCCGGCGGGCAATCCACTCCAGTTCAGCCTGGTTAAGGCCGCGAAAGAGCGGAATAAGCGAAAGAATGTTTTGCGTATCGGAAGATGATTCTGGCATGGCCTGATTTTACCTCGATTGAAAATGACAGCGCACAATGAATAGGTGACAAGAAGGCCCGTACCAATAAATACAAATCGCAGGGCGGAAACATACGCTCCGACCCTGCGAATAATACCAGCGTTTATCCCCCGCTCCCCCCTATGTAGTTCTTACATAAGTATTATGACCGAAATTTAATATTTTGCAAGGAAATATGGGACAGCCAGGGTGAGAAATATTTCTCACCTGGCGGCAATATTCATGAGACCGGCCCGGTTAAGAACCATGATTCGCCCCGATACGTTGGAAGAAATCCATTCTTGCTCGCGGAAGGAAACCATCACCTGGTTGACGCGTTTGCGCGAGGCTCCTACCAGGTCGGCGATGTCGCTCTGGGTCAGGTGGACGGGAATCAGCACCGATTCGCCTTCGGCGCGGCCATATTTATCGGCAAAAGCCAGCAGCTGGCGCGCCACCCGCCCGTTGACATCCATCGTCGCCAGGGCCTGGATGAGTTCATTTGCCAGCCGCACCCGCGCCGAGAGAATCCGCACCAGGTTTTGAGATACCGCCGGGAACTGGCGCAAGGCTTCCTGGAAGGCCGATTTATCCATCCAAAGCAGCAGACTGTCTTCGAGCGTGATGGCGCTGGCCGAGCGCCCGGCGCTGTCGATGAGGCTCATTTCTCCCAGCGTGTCGCCCGCGCCTAAAATCGCCAGCACCACGTCCCGGCCATCTACCTGCTCGACATGGATTTTGACCGTGCCGCGCAAGATGATGTAGACTGCTTCGCCTGGCTGCTCGGCGGTGATGATGTTTGCGCCGGCGGAAAAGACCCGGCGGCGGGCCCGCGCTCCCAGCCAGTTCAGGTCGCTTTGAGTCAGCCCCTCGAACAGCGGGGTGACGCCCAGGATATTGCGCGTGCTGTCCGTGTTCAAATCAGCCATAGGTAGCATCATTTTACATCCTTTTTATTTTATAACCGTCCCGAAGGTTGTTCCAAAACACTAACTTTGTGTTAAAAACCTTCGGGACGTTTCTCGTAAGCCGTCTTACGGGCGGCGGGGATGGCGGGTTTCGGGCATAATGTCACTTCCAGTCCCTCGCGGGAGGCAAATGATGCTGGAAGCAAGGCTTGCGCCTGCGTTTCAAGTTGCCGGACGGTCGCATCGTCGTAGTTCGGGTCATGGTGGAACAGCGCCAACTGTTTCACGCCCGCCGCATTCGCCAGTTCACAGGCCATTTGGGGCGTGGAGTGTCCGTATCCTTGCGTTGACATCCAACCGTTCAAGCCGCGATAGTGGTCCT
>CAYLZI010000018.1:0-2364 GCA_964388215.1 uncultured Anaerolinea sp. | reverse complement strand
GAGTGTCCGTATCCTTGCGTTGACATCCAACCGTTCAAGCCGCGATAGTGGTCCTCGGAATATTGCGCATCGTGGATGAGCAGGTCTGCGCCTCGCGCAAAGGCAGCCAGGCGGCGGTCGGTGCCGACGTAGCCTTCGGTATCGGTGGCGTACACGACGCTGAGTCCCTGCCACTCGATGCGGTAGATGTAAACCCCGCCCGGGTGGGCGTGCGATTTCATTAATCGGATGAACAATCCAGCGGGGTCGGGTTTTCCCAGCCGGGGGCCATCGGCCTCGAAGCGGATGACATCCGTTTCGTTCAGCGAGCGAATTTCCTTGGCGGCGTTCATATCCCGCAGCGTGACCGGGAAGGCGGGCGGCATCTGGTTACGGGCCAGCAGTTCCTCGAGGGCCTGCTCCGATGCGCCGGGGCCGAACAGGCTCAGGCGGGTGGCCGGGTTGTAGGCCGGGGCAAAGAACGGGAATCCCTGGGTATGGTCGTGGTGCAGGTGGCTAAAGAGCAGCGTGGCGTGCAGGGCCTTGCCAGCCTGCCGGGCGCGTTTTGCCAGGTCGCGCCCCAGCGGGATGAGGCCTGTCCCGGCGTCGAGGATGATGGTGTGACCGCCGGCGTTGATTTCGACGCAGGCTGTGTTGCCGCCATAGCGGACGGTATCTCCGCCCGGCGCGGGGTGACCGCCGCGCACTCCCCAGAATTTGATGGTCAGGTTTTCGTTCATTTCGGCCTCCTGGCTGGATTTGGACTCAAAAGTCTCCCGACTTTTGCTTACTGCTTTCTGAGATTATTATCCGACAGGGAGGCCGATGTCGAAAGGAAGCGCGCGGCAGGAAATGTGGGAACTTTTTCTCAATCATGTTGGGAAGTTTGTCTCAAAGACAAAAAGACCTGACAGGGTGGGAACCCCGTCAGGTCTGGTGGCAAGTATCAGGCTGGTTTACAGCATGGCGACGTAGATGTACAGTTTGGAGTCATCCGAGCCGGGGATGAACTCGGCAGTATAGACTTCCATATCGAATTTGCTGGGATGCACCTGCAAGCCAGACTGCGGCAGCCAGGTGTTGTAGATATAGTGGTACGTCTCGCCCAGCGTTTCGAGACTGCCGTGATGCGTAAAGACGGCGTATTTATGCTCCGGCACTTCGCGGTAGACCATCCCGGCGGGAATGTCGCGGTCATCGGCGGCTTCGACCGCGGCAACGTATTCGAACTCGCCTTCCCTGGCGTCTTGCACTTCCGAGAAACACAGGCCATAACTGTGGTCGGGATGAATGCGCCGGGGTTCGTTCAGGCGCGGGATGAAGCGCTCCCACATCTGGGGAATTTCGCCGTTCTGGTTCTTTCCGACATACGACATACCGACTGCCTTGAAAGCAGGCTGGGTGACAATTTTGGGTTCCATCATTTTATCCTTCTGTGACATGATAGAGAGCGGGATGCGCGCCCGTTCGACCGGGCATTGCACTTCGACCAGGCTGGCATCCAATTGGGAGGCGGGCGGCGACTCGACGCCGTTTTGCGGCAGATAGAGTTCCCGGAACTGCCCGGCAATTTGGTAGCCGTTGGACTGAGTCCAGGCATATAGGGAAGCATAGGCCTGGGGCAGCTCGCCGCTGTGAATGAGGCTGGCCATGCTCGGAACGGGGGCCAGTTCGCGCAGGCTGACAGGCGTCCCGGCCCAGTCTCCGGCGCGCTGTCCGCTGCGCAGGTTGACGCCCACGCCCAGGGTCAGTTCCAGGTCGGTTTCAGCATAGGGCAGTTCCCCCAGCAGGGCGAACCAGGGCGTGACCGGTTTGAGATGGGCCTGTTCGAGATGGTTTTGGAGGAGCGCGGCGAGAGTCTGGCGGGCGGGCTGGAGCATCTCCTCGTTGGCGGCTACGATTTGGGCTGTCAGGATGGTTTGCGCCGGGACTTGCTTGAGGGCGACATCGGCGTGCGCTGCCTGCCCTTCCCGTTCCAGTTGGCGCAGGCGCGATTCGACGCGCGCCAGGCGGGCCTGTTCTTCCTCCACGCGGGTTGCCAGTTCCATCCGCTTCAGGCGCAGCATTCCGCGCATTTCGGCGGGTGAGATGTCGTCGTGCAGGAGTTGGGCAACCTGTTCGAGGGTGAGGCCCAGGTCTTTGAGCGCCAGGATGCGGTTGAGGGTCGCCAGTTGTTCCAAGCCGTAGTAGCGGTAGCCGCTAAAGCGGTCGATGTGGACGGGTTTGAGCAGCCCCAGTTCATCGTAATGGTGCAGGGTTTTGATGGAGACGCGCGCCAGTTTGGAGAAGTCGCCAATTTTGAGCATGGTTTCCTCGTGAATAGGTTACTGAAGGCCTTCAGTGTGCATAGTATAGACCCTCCGGCGGGGGAAGAGTCAAGAGGAA